>JADINF010000042.1 GCA_017694145.1 Candidatus Stercoripulliclostridium pullicola | reverse complement strand
CCGAATTCCAGCTTACCGTAGAAGAAGCGGTAACATTATACGAGTATTCGGCGCTTGTACCGGACGTTGCGAAAAAGCTTCCGCCGTAGTGGCGCGTATAGCTTACCGTGCCCGAGGAGGTATTCGCCACTCCCCCGCCCGTTTTCACGGTGGAGCGCGTCAGCGTCCCGTAATCGTCATTCACGCCTACCGCGCAACCCGCGCCGTCCGCGTATACGTATTCGATGATCCCGTTGTTTGTTTCCGCAACGAGTCCGTTCTCGCCGTTACCGATAACGTTAAGCGAACTCACCCTGCCGCTCGCGGTCACAGTACCTATGAGCGCGCCCGCAAGCGCGGAAACGGTCTTACCGTTACCGTCCAACGTGCCTTCGAGTTCGGTAACGAAAGCTCCGCTCGCGGGATAGTATCCCGCGTAATCGGAAACGTACAGATCTATGTCGGCGGTAAGCATGAAATACTTACCCGTTCCGTCGAATCCGTTTATCGCGAGCAAATCCGATACGTTTGCGATAAGATACGGCGACTCCTTCGTCCCCTCTCCCTCAAGCGTTGCGGAGGCGGTATACGCTCCGGTATCGGTACCCGTTATCGCCGAATAATCGGTATCGTGCGACGTAAGCGCGGAATTCGAAGTATTCGCGGCGTTCAGGAAGCCGTAATGCGCTACGGAATAACATTCGCCTCCGATCGCCTCTTCGAGCGCGGCGTTTTCTTCTGTCGTGAGCGCTACGTTATAACAATTTATGTATGCCTTCTGCGCGGCTACGGGTTTTTCGTCGGAAGCGGAGTAATTATCGATATACCATTTGAGCAGAGCGTAATCGCTTACGCCGCCTGCCGCGGCGTTCGTTTCGTCCGGCTCGGTCACTTTGCCGTCGGTAACGAATACGGCGGCGTTCTGTCCGCTAAGTCCGTAACAGCCGCTTATTTCGTATAACGGCGTATAGCCGGCGGCGGTATATTCTTCGGGGATAAATCCCGCGGCTTCGGAGCCGCTCGCCGTAGCGGCGAAAGCCGTCCCTTCGCTTCCCGTAAGCGTCGCCGCCGTGAGGCAGTTTCTTATCGCGCCGAAGTTGAATACGGCTATACCCGCCGCCGTCAAACCCTTCACCGTGCCCGTAACGCTCACGTTCTCTATCGAGCCGTAATTGTATATGGCGAGCGTCGCCACGTCGGAGCCCGAGACCTCGGCGTCTATCAGTTTAAGATTTTTTACCGTCGCCGAAGGCGAAATTTCTTTGAAAAAGGCGTTTTGCACGTTACCGTCGGATATTCTCACGCCGACTATAGCGTGCCCTCTGCCGTCCAGAGTGCCTTCGAACACGGCGCCCCTGCCGAGGGAGCCGCCGCCTGCCGCGTAATATCTCGTTAGATATATATCCGTAGTCAGTATGTAAGTTTTGCCCTTCGTCGCTCCGATACCGCAATCCACTATGAAATCCATGAAATCGCTCTCCGACGAAATATACTCGGTCGCCGCTTCCGCGGACGTCCCGTCCGCGGCATACGCGCCCGCGCTCGAGTACGAAAAATAAGCGAGCGATGCGGTCAACAGCACCAATACGGATAAAATTACCGAAACAGATTTTTTCATAGGCATTGATTTTTTATTCCGCGTCATTCTTGTTTATCGTTTTTTTCTTGAGCCAAGACACCTCTTTGCCGACGAGCTTGACGTGCGATCTTCCCATAATACCTTCTATGAGCTGCGAAACGAGCCCCACGAAGATAGGCAGATAGAACACCAGCACCCTGTACAATATGACCGCCCAGAACAAGGTTCCCGCGGGCGTCGCGCCGTCGAATACGCTGTAGAAAGCGCCTTCGGAAGCGCCCGAGGAGCCGGGCGTGGGTATAATGCCCGAAGACAACGTCACGAAGTACGAACGCGACATTATCTCCCAGAAGCTTCCTTCGCCGCCCAGAGCGCGCACTATGAGGTACGGATACGAGCCCACGGCGACGAGATCTATAAGCGACAGTATCGCCAGTATGACGATAGTGCTCTTATGATAACTGAGATATTTATATGCGGCGGCAAGCGAATCGACGGTATCGCGCGCTTTGCCGACGGCTTTGTCGTAATCTTTGACGAGGCGCATTTTCACGCCCAGTTTCACCACCTTCTCGGTGAGTTTGAAAGTAAAATTCAACTTCTTCGAGAAGAACATCACCACGATGGGCAACAGGCTCGTGAAAACTATCGCGAGTGCGGCGCCCAACTTGATGACCCAGGATATTTCGTCGCTGTATATCGCGAATAAAGTTATCACGAACGCGTCCAGCGTGAATATTCTTATCGTGTGTTTGACGAAAGGAAGCGTGCACGCGGTCGGGGTATCGAGACTCGCTTTTGCCATATATACCATCTGGAAAGGCTGTCCGCCGGTAGCCCACGGAGTAAGGTTGTCGTAATATTTACCGAGTATCGCCACCCTAAGCGCAAGTCCGAAACGGTTGCCGTATCCGCACTGCCTTATCAGCGTGAAGTATACGAATGCGTCGGAAAGAGTATGCGCCGCATACGCGCCTACCGCTATCAGCAACCAGTAATAATTGCCGCCTATCTGCTTGCCGAGGTCGTCTATACCTACGAAAGCCGCCGCGTCGTCCTTGAGTTCGAGCCACAGAACGACGGCTATCGCTATCACGTTGAACGCAACGAGGATAAGCGTGGATATCCACTTTTTTTTCTTATCCTTTTTGGTTTTCGCCTTTCCTTCGTTAACTTCGGGTAGCGTGAG
>JADINF010000041.1 GCA_017694145.1 Candidatus Stercoripulliclostridium pullicola | reverse complement strand
CGTGTCGTTGACCGAGAGCGAGATCACCGTCAACGAAGGCGATACCGTGGAATACGAAATTTACTATTTCGGATTTGTGGGAAGCGACGACGAGAGCGTTCTCGAGTCGGCGGCTACCGTCACTTTCCCCACCGAACCCGGCGTATACAACGTTTCGCCCAAAGGAGTTTCGGCGGACAACTATACCGTCAAATACGGCGTGACCGTATTCCGCGTGAACAAAGGAATGCTTTATTCCGAAACTTCCGACGTTATATTGGAAGGGAGTTTCCCCGCCTCGTTAGAGGTGTCCGTCGTCGCGAAGGAGAACGATGAGGACGGCATCGATTCCGAATTCAACTCATTGAAAGCGGCGTATAACGCTCTCGGCGACAAAACGCTGAGCGAGATCTTCCGTATAGAATATCTCGACGACGGCGAGGCATACGAATATACCGGCAGAATAAGCATATCGATGATGCTCGACGAAAAATACGAGGACACGACCAAGCTCGCTTTCGCCGTAAAGACTTATAACGGCGACATCCTGTATATTTCCGACGTTACCTACAAGGACGGCAGGGCGATATTCGACGTAGAGAATGCCGAATACGTCATCGTCGCCTACGCGACCGGCGAAGAAAGCAATATCCTGCTGTACGCAGGTATAGGAGCGGGCGCGGCAGTCGTGCTGATCGTGCTCATCGCGGTCGTAGTCAAGCTCAAACGCAAACGCGCGGCGCGCTTCATCAAGTACCGAGACGACATCGAGGATTGACGAACGCTTCTTACGATAGGCGAACATATCTGCTCCGATTGACGCTCTCTCCCGGAACGAGGGAGCGTTTTTTTGTGCGTCGTAACCGCGCTGCGCATGACGCGTTACGGAAATAAAAATTCGGCAATGGCGCCGTTTTGTAAGTTTACGACGACGTAATCGGGAATTTACGGGCTAAAGCACGCTTTTCCCGTCCGCGTTTTCTCCTCCGGCGCGCGGTTGCGTACGCGCGCGGCGCGGGTACAGTATATAACATTTGACTTTTGTCGCATTTTATAGTAATATATTTAACATACAATATTTTTTTTCTGTAAGGAGGTGCATAATGGCCAAAACGGAAAATCCCAAACAGCGCGTCGCCAAACGTATCAAAGGGCTGGCGAATATGGCGAGGAAAAGCACCATTATTAAAGAGGAGTACTATGAACAGCACGACTGTAAACGCGGACTGCGCGACCTCAACGGCAAAGGCGTAGTCGTGGGTCTTACGGAGATAAGCGAGATCATAGCTTCCAAAGTGAACGAGCAAGGCGTCAGAGAACCTTGCAACGGCGAACTTTATTATCGCGGTATTCTTCTCGACGACATCGTCAAAGGTTTTATCCGCGAAAAGCGTTTCGGCTTCGAAGAAGTCACATATCTTTTGCTTTTCGGTAAATTGCCCAACGCCGAAGAACTTTCGGCTTTCAACAACATGCTCGCGGAGCTCAGAGCTTTACCTTCGGGCTTTTTGCGCGACGTCATCATGTGAAAAGACCTTCCGTCGACATGATGAACGTATTACAGCGCAGCGTGCTCACTTTATACGCTTACGACGACAACGCGGACGATATTTCGATAGAGAACGTGTTGTTGCAATGTATGGACCTTATAGCAAAATTCCCGATGCTTTCGGTGTACGGCTACCAGGTGTTCAAACATTATTACGACGACGGAAGTCTTATAATCCATAATCCCGACCCTTCGATGAGCACCGCGGAGAACATCTTGCGCATGCTTCGTCCGGACGGCGAATACAGCGCGCTCGAAGCCAAACTGCTCGACCTGTGCCTCGTGCTTCACGCGGAACACGGAGGCGGCAACAACTCCACCTTCACCGATCACGTCGTAAGCAGTTCCGGTACGGATACATATTCCGCCATAGCGGCTTCGCTCGGTTCCCTTAAAGGACCCCGCCACGGCGGCGCGAACGTGAAGGTCATCAAAATGATGGAAGATATCCGCGAGCACGTCAATCCGGATTCCGACTCCAGTATAGAGAATTATCTCAATCAGATCCTCGACAAAAAAGCTTTTGACAATTCGGGACTTATATACGGAATGGGTCACGCGGTCTATTCGCTTTCCGACCCGCGCGCAAAAATACTCAAGAGCTTTATCAAGCCTCTCGCGATAGAGAAGGGACTCGAGGACGAATATAAATTCTATCGTAAGATAGAAACCATAGCTCCGCAGGTTATCGCCGCTAAACGCAAAATGTACAAAGGCGTTTCCGCGAACATCGACTTTTATTCGGGGCTTATATACCGTCTGCTCGGAATACCGACGGAACTGTTCACTCCCATATTCGCTATGGCGCGTATGTCCGGCTGGAGCGCGCACCGCATAGAAGAGCTCTCAAACGGCGGTAAGATCATTCGTCCCGCATACGACGCGGTGGCGGAACACAGCCCGTACGTCAAACTGAGCGAAAGAAAATAACAAAAAAATTAAGGATACTGTAGATCCGACGAGGTTATATGCTTAACGTTATTCCCAGACCGGCTTATGCCGAGGAGAAATTCGGCGAATTCGTGATCAATTCCGATACCACCGTGTATGCGGACGACCAACTTGCTTACGCCCGCGACGCTCTGCTCAACTGCGTCGAGAAAGCGTGCGGCTACCGTATACAGGTAGTCGTCAGCCGCAAAGCCCAGATACAATTCCTTTTCGACAGACACGTGGCTCGCGAAGGCTACGTGCTCGAAGCCACTACCGAAAGCCTCGTCGTGCGCGCATCCGCTATAGCGGGCGCGTTTTACGCGGTACAGACCATAAGACAGCTTACAATGGCGGATCTCATCGATTCGCCCACGGTGCTGTCTATGCACGCCGTCGTGATCAAGGACGAACCCGCTTACGCATATCGCGGACTGATGTTCGACGAAGCCCGATATTTCCACGGAGCGGATACGGTCAAAACAATTCTCGACATGATGGCATTCCATAAACTCAACGTTTTGCATTGGCATCTCACGGATAACGAAGGGTGGCGCGTAGAGATTAAGAAGTATCCCAAACTTACCGAAGTGGGAGCCTATCGCAAAGGTAGTCAGTATCTTGCATGGGGTAACAAATCGATAGACAAGACTCCTCACGAAGGATTCTATACACAGAAAGAACTCAAAGAGATCGTGGCATACGCGGCACGGCTCAATATAATGATCGTGCCCGAAATAGACATGCCGGCGCATCTCGGCGCTGCGATCGCGGCGTATCCCGAATTAAGCTGCAGAAACGTGCATATCGACGTTCCGATCATTCACGGCGGTACGCCGGAAAACAACGGGATCGGCGACGTGATAGGGTGCGCGGGCAAGGAATTCACCTACAGATTCATCTACGACGTGATAGACGAATTGTCCGCGATATTCCCCGCTCCTTATTTTCATATCGGCGGGGACGAGGCGCCCAAAGGCGAATGGAAGAAATGCCCTTATTGCCAGGAAACGATGCGCAAATACGGGCTTGAGAACGAGGAGCAGTTGCAAGGGTATATGAACAACAAGATAGCCGTTTATCTTAAACGTAAAGGTAAAAGGCTCATCGGTTGGAACGAGATACTCACCGCGAAGAAACTCGACAATTCCGTCATAGCTCAATACTGGACTTACAGGCGCGATCCGCGCGTGGAAAATTATCTTATGAGCGGACGCGACGTCATAGTTAGCAAGCATCAGGCTTTCTATTTCGATATGCCTTACGCGCAGAATTCACTGCGGACCACTTACGAATTTACACTCGACAAATACAATATCGGCGCATATCCCGCCGGTATCCTCGGCGTGGAAGGCGCGCTTTGGACGGAATGGATGCCTACGGAAGAAAGAGTCGAATATCAGCTTTTCCCCAGAATGGAGGCGCTTGCCGAAGTCGCGTGGACTCCGGAATCCGAACGCAATTACAAAGATTTTATCGCAAGACTCAAGAAGTTTATGCCGATACTCGAGAAAGCGCGCATCGAATATTGCCCGCTTTCCATGGTAAACGTCAGAAATCCTTTCAAACGCCTCAAGATCATAAAGACGTTCCAACACAAAAACGCTCATGTCGAATACAACAGGGCGATGGTGATCAAGAAGAGAAGAAGATACCGCGTGTGATATGAAAATATTTTCTGCGGAAGTCGCCGTTACGCGCGACGATCTGCATAAGCACCTGAAATATCCGTTTCGGCATCTCCGCGACGCGGAGAAACTGACGGTCAGGTACTCGTATTCTCCGAAGCGGTATGAGGGGGACGACTCTTACGCGCTTGCGCGCGCGGCGTTCTCGGCGTCATACCCGGAGGGAGCGGAGCCTTCCTGCGCCGATATCGAAGCGGAATTGCCGCTCAACAACCACCTTACGCTGTCGCTAGAAAGAGAGGGCAAGCTCGTGGGTACGGCGCACAGACACGCGCCGGATGCGGAATATTACGTTACCGCTGCGAGCGCGAGTCCCGGCTTCACGCCGACAGCCGTCGAAAAGGGCGAATGGGCGGTAGTGCTATCGGCACACGCCGTGCTGGACGAGAAACTGACGGCGACGATAGAGGTCGAAGCAGAATGAGCGAAATAATATATTATCCCTTCGAATTGCATTGTCATACGGTACACAGCGACGGCGCGTTCACTCCGCGCGAACTGGTCAAAGCGGCGGCGGAACGCGGACTGAAAGGGATTGCGCTTACCGATCACAATACGGCTACGGGCAACGCCGAAGCGTTGCGCGCAGGCGAGGAATTCGGTATCGCTGTGATACCCGGGACGGAGTGGACTACCTTTTACGGGCATATAACCGTGCTCGGAGGACGCTCCGATATCGACTGGCGAAGCGTGACGCCGAAAAACGCTGCCGATAAGGTAGCGCGCGCCGTTATGCTGGGCGACGCGGCGGTGCTGGCGCACCCTTACCGCGTAGGGTATCCCGTCTGCACGGGCGGCAGATCGGAGTTTCCGGAAGAAATATTCGACGTGCTTACGGGCTACGAGGTCTATTCCGGACTGCTTGCCGATCCCACGAACCGCAGGTCATATGCGGAATACGCAAGACTTACGGCGGCGGGTAAGAAATTAGCCGCGCTTTACGGCAGGGACTGGCACGGTCCTTCGTCGGACGTCGGTTACGGGGTCACGTTACTCGGTATTTCGGGAACCCTTAATGCCGCAAACGCGCTCGAAGCCATACGTTCCGGTCGTACAGCGGTAGCGGACCGGAACGGCAATACGATAATCGAAACGCCTTGGCGGGCGTAACACGGAGGAGAGAATGATCACAGCTCACGGCGGATCGCTGAACACCGAACGCAACAGTTACGAATATTTCGAAGCAGTCGCCGACTGCGGTATGGACGCTATCGAGGTGGACATACGCAGTCTCGGGGGCAAACTTTATCTCGGGCATATAATCGTGCCGCTTTTCAAATCGAAAAGAATACCTCTCGAATACGTCTTCGAGTATTGCAAAGAGCACCGTCTCAAAGTGAATTGCGACGTGAAAAGGGGCGGACTCGTGGCTCCGGTAGCGAAACTTGCCGCCGACATGAACGCCACGCAATACGTATATTTCACGGGTTCGGTCAAAGGGGAGGAGATAGCTTCTCTCGGAGGGTGCGAAGCTTATATGAATAACGGCTTCTATCCTTTTTCGCTTAAAGAAGAAAATCTGGAGCAGATCAAAAAATATCTGGATTCCTTCGCGTCGCCGCGTATAAGAGGTCTTAACGTCAATTACCGTTTCACCCCCGAAAGCCTGCGCGACGCCATAGTCGCCGCAGGAATGGGACTTTCCGTTTATACAGTGGACGACGAAGACGAACTCAGGAAAATAGTCAATAAAGGTTACGACAACGTTACGACGAATAAGCCCGACAAGGCGCTTGAATTCACTGAGAAGAGGGTATGACGGATTTCCTCGTTATAGGTATAGGCAGGATGGGCGGTATACACGCTAAAAATCTTGCGGCGGGCAGAGTGCGCGGAGCGAGGCTTAAAGCGGTATGCGACACGGACGCCGACGTGCGTGCGGCTTTCAAAGCGGCTCATCCCGACGTGGAGGTTTATTCGGATTACCGCGAGGCGGCGGAGAAGTCGGGCGTAAACGCCGCTATAATCGCCACTCCGCATTATTCGCATACCGAGATAGCGGAGTATTGCATTACCCGCGGCATCAACGTTTTGTCCGAGAAGCCGCAGACCGTCACTGTGGGAGAGGCGCGCAGAATGAACGAGGTCGCCGAGAAACATTCCGACGTGCTGTACGCGATAATGTACAATCAGCGCACCAACCGTATGTACGCTTACGCAAAAAAGCTCATGGATAAAGGCGCGCTCGGCGAATTGAGGAGGGTTACTCTCATCGTTACGGACTGGTACCGTTCGCAGTTTTATTACGATATGGGCGGCTGGAGAGCGAGCTGGAACGGCGAAGGCGGCGGACTTCTCATAAATCAATGCGTACACCAACTGGACGTATTGCAGTGGTTGGTGGGGTTGCCCGAATCGCTCATAGCGGTTGCCAAAACGGTAAACCGCAACATTACCGTCGAGAACGACGTCGCGGTGATAATGAAGTATCCCGGAGGCGCTACGGGCGAATTCGTCGCTTCGGGGCACGAGCCGCGCGGCACTAACCGTCTGGAGATTGCGGGCGATAAAGGCAAAATAGTTATAGACAAACACAAAATGTTATATATCGCATACGAGAAATCGGAGCGCGAGATAAACGCTACGGTGACCAAAGGTTACGGCAGCACCCGCGTAAAGAAAACGCGGGTAACGTACGGCGCGATAAGGAAACTTACCGATCTCGTTTACGGTCAGCAGCTGCGCGTGGTGAAACGTTTTGCGGACGTTCTGAACGGCAAGGCAGCCGAGCCGACAGCGTACGGAAGGGAAGGAGTGCGCGCGCTCGAATTCATCAATGCGGTATATCTTTCGGCATATTCGGGTAAAGAAGTCAAATTCCCCGTCGACGCGGGCGAATACGACGAACTGTTCGAGAAACTCAAAATGGAGGAGAAAAAACATGTCCGTAACCTATAAAAACGGCGCGATAGTGTACTCCGACGCCTTCCATAAGAAAGCGTTGTACGATATTTCCAACAATTTGTTGACGGCGCAGTTCGACGGAACGGGGGCAATATCCAAATACGCCGTTATCAACAAATGGGATTTCATCGAATGCTATTACAGTCAGCTTGCTTTCAACGGTAAAGTATTCGATCTGTACACGCCCAAAACGGTGACAATGATAGGGCGCACGCAGATAACCGAAACCGAAACGGAGGACGCTAAACTTAAGATCACACAGTTTGCCGACGGCACAACCAACGCGCTCTTCGAGGAATACGAAATAACCGCGAAAAAGGACGTTAAATTCGAAAAAGTCGTCAATTTCGGGCTGAATATTACTTCGTGGATGAAGAACTTTTTCTTGACGAGATTTACCTTCCGCAATCTTATGCGACTTATTTTCGGCACGCTGGGTTCCGAGATTAAAGGACATCGCAAGAATACCGTGTACGACGGATTCACTACGATAAAGAATACCGTTATCGAGAATTTTTATTTCGATTTCGCCGTCGGAAATCCCTGCGAGCCTTTAGAAACCAATCATCTTTATACCAACCAGTTCGCGGCGACTCTCGAAGTACCCGCGGGTGAAACGCGCAGGATGCGCATAGTGTTGAGCGCGGGTACGAAAAAGGATTTCAGTTATACCGATGTGGCGGAATGTTACCGCAATTTCGACGAACATAAAAAAGCGGCGGAGAAATACATAGCGGAGCTTCCCTGCCCCGAAGCGTGCAAGGGCGACGAATTCCTAGAAGCCTACTTCAAAAGCCTGTATAATTGTTCGCTCACGATGTACAAAGAGGTCGGCAGATTCCGCGGTTTCCTCGCCGGCATAGTGTATCAGTCGCCCGCGAGAACGTATTTCCGCGACGGTTACTGGACGGTATTGAGCGTGTTGCCGTACCGTCCCGACCTCGTCAGAAACGAAATAATCACGCTCGCGACGGGAATAGACAAGGACGGCAAATGCCCTTCGGCAGTCAAATACAATTTCAAGAACTGGTGGGGCAACCACTATGACAGCCCTTCGTGCTTCGCGGCGATGCTCTACGACTACGTGCGCGCTTCGGGCGACGAAACCATACTCGACGAGCCGTGGCGCGGCGGTACGATTCTCGACGCCGCCGTGAAAGTGGTGGACAAATTGTCCGAGTACGCCGACGGAACGGGGCTCCTTTACAAAGGCGGCGAATATAACCGCCGAGATTGGTGCGACAACGTGTTCCGCAGCGGATATTGCACTTACGACGAAGCGTTCTATGCCCGCGCTCTTTACGCTTTGAGCGTGATGCTCAAAGGGAGAAACGACGCCGCTTCCGCCGATTACCTGGCGAAATACGAAAAGGTACGTAAAGCCATCAACGATATACTTTGGGATACAGAACTCGGATATTACGTCAACTATAAAAACGAAACGTTTACCGAGGACAATCTTTCGGTAGATACGGTCATAACTGTATTGTTCGGACTCGCTCCCGAGGACAGGGCGCGCTCGATGCTTTCGAAAATGGAGAGTTTGCTCGAGTCC
The DNA here is from genome assembly GCA_017694145.1 of Candidatus Stercoripulliclostridium pullicola. Classification (GTDB taxonomy): domain Bacteria; phylum Bacillota; class Clostridia; order Christensenellales; family DTU072; genus Stercoripulliclostridium_A; species Stercoripulliclostridium_A pullicola. The sequence continues at coordinate 20,422 of JADINF010000041.1, read as the reverse complement.
CGCAACAACAAGGAACAGAAAGCGGGGGATTTCGGCGTGCTCTCGGTATATCCTTTCTACAAGGACAACCGCTCCGTGGTGCTCAAATCCAGCCTGCCTTATTATTATCATAACGGCGGCGACTGGCCGTATTGGTCTGCGGCTTACGCTTACGCGAAACTCATGTACGGTATGGATTATAAGTATCCGCTTACCCGCTGGTTCGAATACAACGTTATGAAAAACAACTTCACGCCCGTCGAATTTTACGCGCCGCCGCACGCGGACGGTTCGCTCCTGCAGTCGTGGTCGAGCGTGGGAGCTTTCGTGTTAAGTTATCCCGACGGACGCTTCTTCGGTTGACTCGAGGTTAATTAACGGTAAAATTTGCGCCCGCGCACACGTATATAACGTAGCGCGAGCGCATTTTTTTACGCGCGCCCGCATATTTCTTAAATAAAGTATTGCATATTCGAAACTTTTAATTTATAATTTAATCAATTATTACGCCCCGGAGAACGCAATGCGGAAATTCGTACGTCCTGTAATTTTCATAATACTCGTTTTGTGTATGGCGGTCGTGTTGCTTACGGCTTGCAGCGGGACCGATACGTCGAGTACGGCAAGCGACATTTTGTCCGTGCGTATCAATTCGTTCCCGTTCGCTTCCGGCGAAGTTTTCTACGGCGACGAGCTCGACCTCGAAGGCGCTACTTTGCTCGTCGTGCGTAAAGGCGGTTCTTCCGTAGTGGACATCACCGCCGATATGATTTCCGGTTACAATAAGCTCGCTACGGGTAAGCAGATGATCACGGTTTCCTACGAGGGACATTCCGCCACGGTCGAAGTCAGCGTCAAAGAGCTCGCCGTGAGCCGCATAGACATAGTCGATAATTCCGAAACTATCAGCGTCGTGCAGGGCAGCGAACTCAATCTCGCGGGTATTTCGCTCAAAGTCACTTATCAGAACGGCAGAACGGTCACCGTTTCGCAGATAACCGACGTCATGGTGCGCGGCTACAGCCCCGATCTCGCCCCCGGCACGCACGACATTTTCATCGACTATTCGGGTTATTCGGTGGCTCTCGAGATAGAAGTGGTCGCGAAGACGGTAATTTCCGTCGACATTGTTTCGGAGCCTTCCATCAACAGCTATTTCGTCAAGACCGCCGAAGAGAACGAGGGAGCTCTCGATCCGACGGGACTTGTCATTCAACGCAATTTCGATAACAATACTTCCGACACCTTGGTGTATTCGGCAGGGGACGAAGACTTCGTGTTCGAGTACGATTTCACCAGAGCCAACGCTTATTCGCAGGTGGTGATGTACTACCGCGGTTGCTACGAGAGCTTCAACGTCAAGGTCCTCGAACCTCAATGTTCCCGCGTACAGATCACGAAGTATCCCGTTCCGGTCGGTATCCACCTCGATCCCGATCACGTGTCCGATCTCAATTCGCTCATTCAGGGCGATAAAATAGATTGGTCGACGGGTGCCGCGACGGTATATTTCAACGACGGCACTCAGATTGACGACATACCTCTTTCCGATCTCGTGTTCGGCGTTTTCGTCGACAGATTCGATCAAAGCGGTTATATAGAAAATAAGGAAGATTATATATTCAACGAAGTCGGAACGCATACCGTTTACGTGCGTTACGGCAATTACGATATCCCCTCCGAAATAGGCGTAACCGTCGTGGCGAAAGAGCCTTATTCGCTCATTCTCGCGGATTCGCGCCTTCAGGACGGCGGCACCGGCGAGGACGGTTCGGTCACGCTCGAACGCGAGTTCATAGAGGGCACCAGATTCGACACCGGCTATCTCAGATATAATATCCGTTACGACAACGGCACTTACGAATATCCCGCGGACGACGTTTCTGCCTGGGCGTCGATCAACGCAGACATGCTCGCCGACGAGGCGAACAACTCGCTTACTCTTTCGGTCGCGTATACCGACGCGGAAGGTTATCAGAGCGTCATATTCGAGGTGAACGGAGTGCAGAACCGCTTCCGCGTGAAAGTGGTCGCCAAGCTTGCCGAAAAGCTCGTGCTCACGGCGCCTTACAAAAATTATTATGCGATTTCTTCATCGCTCGATCTCACCGGATCCGCGCTTTATGCGGAATTCAACGACAATTCCGTAGAACTTCTCAAGCCCATTCCCGCGGAACTCATAACTTTGAAGAACGCGGACGGCGTCGTGACCGAAGCGCTCAATTCCGTAGGGACTTATACCGCTACCGTAACGTATTACGGCTCCGAGCGCACGTTTACCTTCGAAGTGGTGTCCGCAAGCGAAGCCGTTACTTCCGTCGCCTTTAACGCCATGGACGCCGACAGCGTGTATTACTACGACACCTACGCTTCGATATTCAATTCCGGACTCACAGTCACGGTAGTCAAAGGCAGCGACTCGTATACCTTGCCGGTCACGGAAGATCTCGTACTTTCCTCCGATCCCGACGCCGTCGGCTATCAGGAGATACTTTTCCGTTACGAAGGGTATACGTTCACCCTTAAAGCGAACGTGGGCGGCAGGAACGTCGTTTCCGTCGAAGTGACCCGCGCGCCCGATAAACTCGTTTACGTTCCCGGCGTCGATAAATCCCTCGACCTTACCGGATTGCAGGTAACGAGGATATTCAACGACAACACCTACGGTCAGGTTTCGAGTTTCTCTTCCTCGTACTGGAGTTTCACGGGCTACGACCTTACGTCGGAAGGCGTGCAGAGCGTAGAAGTCGCTTACGCGATAGATGGAAGAACTTTCGTCACTTCTTTCGAAATAATAGTTTCTTCCGCCGAGATAGTTTCGGTGGAATTCGACGAGGCGTATAACGCCGACGCGCTCGTGAATTTAGACGGCAAAAACGTCTATTACGTCACTTACCGCGACGATCTGAACACCACTTACGAGTACAGGGACGAGATCGCCGACGTTAGCCATATCGACGAACTCGCGCTTACCGTACGCTATGCGGATGGGAAAACGGAGCACCTGCCGCTCCGCGCAGCAAACGTTTCCTACGATAAAAACGTGACCGTTTCCACTGACGGCAATTATTACATTCAAAGCGTACAGATCAACTTCGGCGGGTTCACCGACACGATGTATCTTTGCGTCGTTAAACGCACACTCGTAAGCATAGAGGTTTACAGCGCGCCGGATCTGCTCATCTACGCCGAAGGACAGCAACTCGTCCCCGACGGCGGTTACATACGCCGTATATACGACAACGGCGATACCGACGTGGTACCTATGACGAGCGGGCTCGTGGCGATCAGCGGATATACCTCCGATCCTTTCGCCAACATACAGGGCGGTACAAGCAAAACGCAGGAAGTTACCGTGACTTACGCGAGTTTCAGCACCTCTTTCACCGTTACTTCTTATCGTAAACTTACTTCAGCGCCCGTTCTGAACAACACCAGTTTCTTCTACGGCAAGACGAGCGACCCGATAATCACGTTCAACACCGAAGTGGAAGGCTTCGTCAAACCCGAAACGTATACCGAATATTTCGTCGACGGAGAATGGACGACGACTACTCCCAAATATCCCGGCATCTACGCGATGCGCGTTATCGTGAACGAGAACGAATATTACAAAGCTATGGTGTGGGAAGGCTACGAGTACACGGTCAAGGTCGCAGTCATAGTAATAACCGTCGAAAACTATACAAAAGAATACGGCGAAGCCGATCCCGAACTCACTTACGACATAGCGGACGGCGAACTTGTGCCCGGAGACGTGATAGAGGTCGTGCTGAGCAGGGCGCCCGGAGAGGACGTAGGCACTTACGCGATCACGGCGGCGCTTACCGACTCCGGCTTCAATCAGAACGCGCTTTATAAACTTACCTACGATAAAGCGTCGCTGATTATTACTCCGAAACAGGTAGGCTATGACGCTACCGGTAAGCCTATCGGCGTGCAGTTCGGTATGCCCGACAATTATCATAACGGCGTGATAGAGTATACCGGAAGCGAGATACGCGCGATAAGCGCCATGTACAGCGACAATCTCGGCAACGTCATAATCGACGCCGAGGATATAGAGTATTACGACGCAAGCGGCGATCTTATGACGACTTTACCCAAAGAGAAAGGCACTTATACCGTAAGAATTTCGGATAACTATGCCTTTGCGGAAGGCGCGGTAAATTCGATCACGTTCGTTATAAGCTAGTAAGCCGCGCACGAAGCAACCGAAAATAATTTATCACCCAGAGGAGGTAATTAAGATATGGACAACGAACAAAAGTATTCGATTTCCGTGTGGGAAGAACCCGAACGCATTTATAAGGAGCTTGCGGAGCTCACTTCCAAACCTATTTACGAAGTAAACCCCGACGAACTCAAACGTATTCTCGAGTATTTCGACACGAAATGCGCAGGCTCCAAGAAGATAGCCACCGAAGCGAAGAATTATATACCCGGCGGCGTACAGCACAACCTCGCGTTCAACTATCCTTTCCCCATAGCGATGGCGAGAGCGGAAGGCGCGTATATGTACGACGTTGACGGAAACAAATATATCGACTTTTTGCAGGCGGGCGGTCCTACGATACTCGGAAGTAACTATCCCGCTATCCGCGAAGAGGTCAAGAAGCTGCTCGATTCCTGCGGCCCCGTCACGGGCTTACTGCACGAGAGCGAGCTCATGCTTGCCAAAGAGATCAACAAGCACATGCCCGCTGTGGAAATGTTCAGAATGCTCGGTTCGGGTACCGAATCCGTAATGGCGGCTATCCGTATCGCGAGAATACAGACCAAGAATAAGAGAGTTATCAAAGTGGGCGGCGCGTATCACGGCTGGTCGGATCAGATGGTATACGGGCTTAAAATACCCGGCACCCGTCAGTTCCTCGAGAGCCACGGAATACCCGGTACCTGCTATAAGCTTACCGACGAGGTCAAACCCGATTCTCTCGAGATGCTCGAGAAAATGCTCAAGCTCAACACTCTGCGCGGCGGCACGGCGGCGGTCATCGTCGAACCCGTAGGCGCGGAGAGCGGCACCCGTCCCGTACATAAGAACTACAACGAAGAGGCGATGAAGCTGGCGCACAAATACGGCGCGCTGTTCATCTTCGACGAAGTGGTTACCGGATTCCGTTTGGGACTCGGCGGCGCACAAGGCTACTTCGGCATCGAGCCCGATCTCACCGTATTCGGCAAGATCATAGCGGGCGGATATCCTGCCGCGGGCGGCGTCGGCGGCAAGAAGGAATACGCGGGACTCATGGCGGCGGGCGTCGCTACCGGCAAGCACCGCGCATATGTCGGCGGTACTTTGGCGGCTAACCCGCTGAGCTCTTACGCAGGATACCTTACGATCAAAGAGATCGAGCGGACCAACGCTTGCGTTAAAGCGGGACAGGCGGGCGACAGGCTCACCGCAGGTCTTAAAAAACTTTGCGCCAAATACAATCTTCCTTACGTCGTATACAATCAGGGCAGTATCGTTCACCTCGAGTGCACCGGCGCGATGAGCTTCGATTTCTCCTCGATGTGCATCGTAAAATCCTTGCTCGGAGTACTTAAGAACAAGAGCATGATAATGGAACGCAAAGTCGCCATGGAACACATGGGAGCCGCATATATGGCTAACGGTATCGTTACCCTTGCGGGAAGCAGACTGTATACCTCTCTTGCGGATACCGACGAAGTCATCGACGACGCGCTCGCGCGTTTCGACAAAGTGTTCGCGACCGTAGTGGAGACCGACAAAGGACTCGTCAAGTAAGACGGTTATCCGTAACGTAGTATATTTCGACGCGCGATGCGCGCGCACCGCGCGTACGCGAAACTAATATATAACAATAAACTTATCGGCGTTACCCGGGCTCATAGCCCGGGAAACGCCCAAGGCGGTATTATGAAAGAAAAAATCATCAGTCAGATGCTCGACTTCTGCGCGGCGCTCGAAGCAAATAAGCTGGTCGCTCGCGGAGATACGTTAAGCGTACGTTATAAGGACGGCATGTTCATCACGCCTTCCGATAAAGCTATGGCGGAAGTCAAGGCGGGCGATATTAAATTTTTGAGCAAATCGGACGCCGTCGACGGCGACGAGGGTTTGCATCTGGCAATTTACGGTACCCGTCCCGACATCAACGCCGTGATCACCAATCACGCGCCGTTTTGCGTAGGAGTCGCGGCGAGTTGTAAAAGTTTGCCTGCGGCGCTCGACGATATGGCGCAGATCATAGGACCCACCGCGAAAGTGAGCCCCGACGGAGACGCGCTCACCGTTTTGCGCACGCTTAAAGGAAGAAACGCCTGCCTTATACGTAACGGCGGCGTAGTCGCAACGGGAAGAACGCTCGACGAAGCGTTTACGGGTTCGATGGTGCTCGAGAAGGGCGCGCTTTGTTACGTGGGCTCCACCGTTATCGGCAAGTCGGTCAGAATAGGACTGTTCGACGCATTGCTGATGAGGTTCGTCTACAAGACCAAATACAGCAAAAAAGATCAGACTGCCAAACAGCAGGAACTGAAAGCATAGAGGTGGATTATGACCGAAGCCGAAATCAGACAAGCAGTTAAAGACGCGGGCGTTAAATTGTTAGAGAGCAATCTCGTACAGGGTACGTGGGGCAATATTTCGATAAGGATAGACGACAAAAAAATGGTAGTCACTCCGTCAGGAATGGATTATATCCGCATGCGTCCCGAAGATACCGTCGTGGTGGATATCGAAACGCTGGAGTATACGAGCGACGTTAAACCAACTTCGGAGAAAAAGATACATGCGGCGATTTACCGCGACAGACCCGAGATAGGGGCTGTTATACATTCTCATCCTCTGTGGAGTTCCGCCGTGGCGGCGGCGCGCGTGGAGATGCCCGTCAAAGACGAGAGACATCGTAAACTCATAGGCGAGAGCGTACGTCCCGGCACGTACGGACTTCCCGGCACGAAAAAGCTTACCGCGGGAGCCGTCGAGGCGATGAAGGGACGCAACGCCTGTTTCCTCGCCAATCACGGTATAGTCGCCTGCGCGCCCACGATAGAAGAGGCCTTCGAAGTTTGCCGCGCCATGGAAGAATGCAGCCGCGATTTTATCGAGAGTTTCGTGAGAAAGGACCTCGGGAAAGAGGAAATATCCGTTGAAGACATCTTCACCGTATTTAATAAAAAAATAAAATAAACTGACACCAAGGAGGCAGGGATGAGCGAAAAAACAACTTTTGCGCAGAAATTCGGCGCGTTTTCGCACAAACTGTTCGGCACTACGCCGAACGACGGCGACATCCAACCTAAAGAAGGTTGGAGCTACAGCATTGCCGGTATAGGTCAGAACTTTATCTGCACCGTTATCGGCAGTTATCTTACGGTCTTTATGACAGACGCGCTCGGATTCAACATCGATATGAACGTTGGCGCTTTGACCGGTGTTACCGCAGTGGCTATTCTAATGCTGGTGGCGAGACTGTTCGACGCCTTCAACGACCCGATAATGGGCTCGATAGTGGACAGAACGCGTACGAAGTACGGCAAATGTCGTCCTTATCTCCTCTGGATGGCGATACCTATCGGTATCATGACCATATTGTGTTTCCTGCCCTGGTATCCCAAAAATACGGGCGGATTCATAGCTGTTTCGCTTATTTACGTGGTATGGAGCGTGGTCTATACGGTGGCGGACGTTCCGTATTGGGGACTTTCGACCACGATGACCAACAATACCACCAAGCGCGGTAACCTTCTGACGATAGCCCGTCTTTTCTGCACCGCCGGCGCAGGTATAGTTACGATATTCGTTCCGATAATCACCGACGCCGTTACCGCGAAATACAAATATACCACCGCCGACGGCAAGAGCCTCGTAAACCCGCTGTTCGCCGCGGAGAACGCTCAGACGCTCCAGTATACGTATTTAATTATCGCGATAGTTCTCGTTGTGATTTCCATGCCGCTTTTCTATATCGGTTTCAAAAATACCAAAGAGCGTTGCGGCACGATAGAGGACAATCAGAAGCTTCCTTCTTTCGGACACAATCTTAAACTTCTTTTCAAAAATAAAGAACTCATGCTCATCGTTCTGTCGGGTATACTCGGCGGCGCGAGAATGGTCTATACTTATACCGGCGGTCTTTACTTCTGCAAATACGCGCTCGGTAACGAATCCGCTTACGGGCTTCTCACGATGCTCGTCGTGCCCGGCGGACTTATCGCTTCGGTGCTCTGCCCGTGGCTCACGAAGAAATTTACGAAGAAATGGTCGTTCATCGGTTCGCACATACTCGGTGCCGCGGCAATGCTCGTGATGTTCTTCATGTGGGACTTCGGCAAAGGCGCCTTCATCGGTACCGGCGGTACCGCGGGGCTCGTCGTAAGCGTTATCTGTATGTTGCTCATCGGTATCCCGCAGGGTATCTCCAACATAATGACCTACGCCATGATAGGCGACACCGTCGAATATCTCGAGTGGAAGACCGGCGAGCGTGCGGAAGGTATCTGCTTCGCCATGCAGACGCTCATCAATAAGATCGGTATGGCTATAGGCGCGTTCATCGGCGTTATCGCATACGCAATGAGCGGCATAAGCCCCTCCAATCCCGAAGGCTCGATGACCGTAGACGGACTCAACAAGCTGTGGCTGATGCTCGTTCTTTCGGGTGTGCTGAGCTTCATCGCATGCGTGATCCCGATGTTCTTCTACACCATTACCGAGGATAAACAGAGATGGCTCGTAGCCGAGATCAGTAAGCGTAAAGCCGCTGCCGGCGAAGGCTCCGAAGCCGAAGTCGTAACCGACGAACAGTAATCGGTAAACCGTGTTCCCGATAACCGAAATTCGGTTATCGGGAACCTGATTCAATATAAAATTAAAAAAGCAAAATATTTGAACTGGTCAGGAGGATAATAGACTATGGCAAATAACAGAAATGCAAAGGACGCCCTTTACATCACTCCGGTAGGGACGGTCACTTACGACGAATACGTCAGGATACCTTATGAGAAAGGCAGGCACGCCGACGAGACCGCTCTCGTCAAGCCTAACGGCAAAGGTGAAGCGATAGGCGTGGGCGCGTACAATACCGAAGATCCGTTCTTTTTCCGCGTGTCGATCGTAGGTCGTCCCGGTTGTACGGTGTTTCCCACGGACGGCGCGAAAAAGTATTACACGCAGTGTCTGCGCGCTTCTCTCAAATGTTATCCGATAGAGATCGAGAGTTATTCGGTTGTTCATAACGGAGCGTTTTTCGTGATCGCTTCTTACGATCAGACGCCGGTAAGCTACAGGAGATATTTCGATCTCGTCAACTCTACTTACGCAAAGTATTTCAACGAAACCTTCGGCTTTTCGGGATTCGCTTTCCGCAGTAAGCTTTACGTCAAGAGGCTCAAGGAAGCCGGCGACGTAGCCGCACAGATAGTATCCGTGGACAAGCAGCCTACGGCAAGGCACATGCACAACGCGCGGAATTATATTTTCTGTTCTTCCGGCGAGCCCGAAGCCACCGCGCTTACTTCGCGTTCGGCGTTCTTGAGAGCGTTCGGTAAGCAGGGCGCAAGCATGCTCAACGAAGCATATCGTAGCGCGCACGTAGATCGCGGCAGTATTATCGATCTCCTCAACGTGGGGCTTCTGAACCGCGAAAAGCTTGACGACGTTATCGAAAATACGCTTGTAGATTACGGTTGCTATACCAAGAAAGCGGTACCGAATAATCTCATGCACCGTATAATTGCGCTCATATCGGAGAATTCCGGCGCGCCGTTCGATAAGATATGCTCCAAACTTGCCATTCCCAAAGCGCAACGCGGCGAATTGCTCGCAAAAGTGATGGGCGAGCTTACGATAGGGCTTAAACACTCTTTCGACGCGAGTTACGAGCTTCTCAACGCTTGCGTTCCCGACAAGAGGGCACTCGCGGTAGACGTCGTTATCGAGATCTCCGACAGGCTCGGATATTCCGTAGACAAGATCTTTGCGATGCTCGGTTTCGCGTATTGCGCGGTCATCGACGGACAGTGCGTATATTACAACGACGAACTTCTCGTGCAGATCGTTCTCAAAATGGCGGATACCCGAGGCATGCTTATCGAGGGTGTGATAGCCAAGCTCGGCATTATCGATACTTTCGAGGATCCCGCGAGAAGGGCATACGTAGCCAAGCTTTGCAGATCGAGAGTAGGTTCCGCGTTATAAGCCGTAACGTTTCCGACCCGTACTTAAAGTTTAATTAAAGTAAAAAGCGCGCGTACGCGCGCTTTTTTAATGTAAAAAAAAGATTAAATTTTGCTTTTGATATTGTAACGTACGTGGGCGTATGCTACAATATTCACATATAAGTATATTAACGCGCGCGTAGCGCGTATTATAGAGGACGATATGGGCAAAACGGGCAAAAGATTATTGACTATTTTACTCGCCGCTATCATGTTTGCGACCGCGTTGGCTTTGGTTGCCTGCGAACAGAAAGAGGTCAATATCGATCACATCGAGATCTATTCCGCTCCTAAATCGGAGTATTACATAGGCGAATCGTTGGATCTTACCGACGCGAGAATACTCGTCGCTTATAAGAACAATACCGATAAGCTCGTGGATATAACTCCTTCGATGATATCCGATTACGACCCGCATACTCTCGGCGAACAGTACATAAGAGTTTACTATTCCGGACACAGCGCTACTATGCGCGTTACGGTCAAACGCTACGACGTCGTTTCCGTGGAACTTTCCATACCGAGCGACAATTTCGACTATATAGTCGAGCAGAATTTAAGGACCGATAATTCCTATCTCATTCTCCACTATGCCAACGATACCGAGGATCGTATTCCGATAACCGAGGCTATGTGTTCGGGTTACGACCCCTACGTCATAGGACAGCAGACCGTGACCGTTACTTACGTTCAGGACGGTAACACCTACAGCGGCGTTTACAGCGTCAACGTGGAGGATAAAGAGCTCGTCGGCATAGAAGTTACCGTCAAACCCACGCAGAGCATATACTATCTCGGCGACAGCGACCTCGATCTGAGCGGCGGCGAACTTTTCCTCAAATACAACAACGGCTATTCCGTAAGAATGCCCATGACAGACGCTGACGGCGTGATCGACGGTCTCGAAGCGGAATGGGATAATTCCGTGGTTGATTCCGATTCCAAAGTTACGCTCACTTACGGCGGATTCAGTACGGTATTCACCGTGGACGTTCAGTACAGAGACGTATCTTATTACGAACTGATAGGCACTATACCCACGCAAATGCAGAACCTGCCGCTCGACTTAGGCGACGTGTACGTCAAGATCGGCTACACCAACGGAGAAGAGGAAACCGTGCCTCTTGCGGGCGACAGGGTGGAAGTCCGCGGATACGACGCCGGTACGCCCGGTACCCAACAGCTTACTCTCGCATTCTATTACGGCGGCGTGGAGATGGCTTTCACTTCCACGGTCACCGTAACGGTCGAGGCGCGCACCCCGGTAGGGCTGGAGATCGTCGAACCCGCTCCCGTGATCTATCAGGATACCGCGTTCGATATCGGCGACTGGCAATACCGCATCGTGTACAGTAACGGCGAGCGCGGCGACGCCGCGGCGCTTACCGATTCGCTTATCAGATGGGATAACAACGTGCCCGTCACTTCCTATCCCGAAGCGGGCGTTCATCAATGGTATATCTACGTCGACGAAGGCGTGGAACTCGATTACGAATTCGAAGTCGTTGCGCTCGAAGTCGTCAATATAGTATTCAACGGCGCGGAGAACGTTATCGCGTATTTCGGCGGCGAAGCTTTGGTGGACGGCGTGACGATGACCGTTACCTATAACAGCGGCACCGTAGTCAACGACGTTCCGCTCGATCCGAACGCCGTGGTGTTCGACAATACCGTTACAGGAAACCAGCTCGCTACCGTCGTTTATACCGACAAGTACGAGGACGGCTTCGAAGCGCCTCTCTACGTCACCGTGATAAAAGAGATCGCGAAAGTTGACGTAAGCGGCGATTTCAAGACCGATTATTATATCAATTCCTCTTTCGATCCCGAAGGAATGACGCTTTACGTAGTCTACTCCGACAACAGCGTCGAAACGGTGTCCGAGTCCGACGTCAACTTCTACGACAACTGGTCGTTCAGAAGCGAGAAAGAAGAGGGCGGCGCTCTCGTATTCACTCACACGGGCGAACAGAAGGTTTATCTTATCAACGGCGGACTCAATTTCGAAGTGTACGTCACCGTGAACGTAAGTAACGATTTCGTGGAGCTCAGAGGACTGTATCGCAGTAACGACGGCATTTACGTGCCCGTAAGCGGCGAATTCTCCGCGATGACCGTCGTGCAGGGCAACGCGCTCGATCTCGAAGGTTATTATATCCTCGTCGAATTCGAAGGCGAGAGCGTGTATATCCCGGTTACCGCGGACATGACCGACTATAACGCGCGCAATACTACAGTGGGCGAAAGGAGCGTATCGATCTATTACGCCGACGACGAAGGCAACGTATTCGGACAATGCGATTTCGTGATAACGGTAGTCGCAAAGAGCGTTACCGGCATCGAGATATCCCGACTGCCCGACAAACTTATTTATGTTGCGGGCAACAGTTCCGCCACGCTCGACCTTACCGGCATAGTCGTAAGACTCGTATATGACAACGGAACTTACGACACGGTGGATAATTCCGATCTGTTGCAGTCCGGTTTCGAATACAACGAGGAAGGGGAGCAGACCATTACCATAAGCTATATAGGCGATTCCGTCGTCTATTCCGACACCTTCACTATCGACGTACTCGGCAAGAGCCCGTCGTCGCTGTCGTGGGTTTCGTCCACCGTTCCCGTAGCAGACCTCGCGCAGGGCTCCGAATTCGATTTCGACACCGTTTACGTGCTCAACGATTCCGGCAGTTATCTGACTTCGCTCAGCATGCGCAACGTCGTCATTCAATACGACAACGGCGACACCGACATAGTTACGATAGGCGATATCCGCGAAGCTATCAAAGTTACGGACTATAACTCCACTTCGATCGGCAAACAATACGTTACGCTTAATTACCTGAACGGTACTTACCTTAACGTTGAAGTCAACGTGCTCGTGCGTAAACTGGCTTCCATAGAGCTTGCCAACAGCAGCGGAGAACCCTTCACCGTGATACAGGGAGCGGCAATAGACCTCGGCGACCTCAAGCTCATACGCGTTTTCGAGGACGAAACCACTTCGACGATACCCGCGGAAGCGAGTTTCATCAACTACGACGCGACGCTCAATCCAGGCGGTTACAATGCTCTCGATCCTTCTACAGGCGAGCGTAAGGTCACCGTGAGATACGTCTACGGCGCGGAAACCGAAGCAAAATATTGCGAGGTTACTTTCATCGTTCTCGAGAAGAGTCTTACGGGAGTGGAAATTTTCGACATCCCGAAACAGAAATATATCGAAAACGAGCCTTTCGATCAGAATACCGGCTCGGTAATTGCTTATTACGACAACGGAGATACGGAGATATTGTATTTTGCCACGGCATCGGTGAATATCCCTTCGGCAACTTTCAATATCGACACGGCTAATTTCGACAATTCCGAATTCAGCGGTCTTGTAAGCAAAACTCAACGCATCACCGTTTCTTACGAATACAACGGCGTGCGTAAGTCCACCGGATACAATATTTATATGCGCGACCGCAGAAACGCCGAAACCCGTTTCGACGAGGGCAACGTTTACGGCGTGACCTACGGCACTCCCGTATCCTTGCAAATCGCGCTCTACGGTTATGCGACGTACGATTCCCCGGGAGCGGATACCGCTTTCGACGAAGGCTCTTACCTCGTCGAATACATACCCGAAGAGGTGTGGAACTCCGTAGGAAGAGAGGAGGGAGCGGATTATACAGCGATACCCGTTTACGCGGGCGTTTACCGCATAGTCGTAACTTATGCGGGAGACGCTATACATAACGCTTTACTCGACGCTTCGCGCACCGTGACCATAGCCAAGAAAGCGGTCACCCTCGGCATAGTAGGCGTTGACGAAACTTCTGCGGCGAGTTCCATGATCTACGGCGCCGCCGTACCGGATATTCTCGTAACCATCAGAGAAACCGGCGGCGCGATAGCGGACGATCCCTTCTCGGCGTTCGCGTACGACGATACCTTTACTTCGTCCGCTTTCAATACCGCGCAGGGAACTTACCCAGCGGTGTATCTTGCGGATAAATACGGCGAAAAATATCGTGACGCCGACGGCAATTACGTTGCGCTGACCGTTTTCGATATGATATACAGTAACGCCGCCGGTACGCAGATAACGGTTTCGGAGTTGACCGGAGTAGGCAGATATACTCTCGGCTACAGAGCCGATTCGATCGTTTCCGACAACTACGAAATTACCTTCGAAACGGCGATATTCACCGTAGGCAAACGTCCCGTAAGAATAACGCCCTCCGACGTTCGATATACCTACGGCTCGCAGACGCCGGAGATCCCGTACGTCGCTTCCGCTTTGGACGGCGATGCGGATTCGGGAATTTGCAACGGAGATATTCTTGCCGGTGCGCTCAGTAAATCCGACAGCGGCAACACGGCGGTAGGGGAGTACGCGGTCACGCTCGGCAGTCTTGCGAGCAGCAATCCCAATTACACTTTCGTTCTCGACGAAGCGAAGGTATACATCGTCCCGCGCGACATTTACGTTAAATCCGACAGCACCGACAAAGTTTACGGCGAAGAATTGATTGTTCCCGCTGTCAGGTTCTACGGCGACGCCGCATGCGAAGACGTTTCCGGCGCGTTTGCCCCCGGCGACGACAGTGACTCGCTGGGCGTGTTCGAAATTGACTGCGCGGTCGACAAATATACCGCGGTCGGACAATACGACGTAACGGCAAAACTCGTGTCCGAAGGCGAGGCGTACGCGAATTATACAATCCACTTCATATCCGGTACGGTCAACGTGGCTCAAAGACCGGTATCCGTCACCCCTGAATCCGAGTTCAAGTATTACGGGGAACCGGAAACCGTTATCAGGTATACCGTAAGCGCGATTCCGGGAAACGCCGCCAGCGGACTCATTACGAATGCCGAAGGCGAGATCGAAACTCTTACGGGCGCGCTCGGGCGTATCGAGGGCGAGGAGTCCGGCGAGTATTCCGTGACGATAGGCACGCTCGGCGCGGGCGGTAATTATGCGGTTACGCTCGTTTCCGCCAAGTACCTTATCAAGCCCAAAGAGCTCAAACCCGTATTCACGGAAGACGAACTCACCAAGTATTACGACGGTAAGGCGCCTTCGCTTACGGCGAATACCGTATATTACAAAACTTATTCGGGAGAATATGCGCTCGCGAACGCGGAAGAGCTTGCCGTATTCAATTCCGTACTCGGTTACGGCTTTGCGAACTCCAGCAAAAACAGCGGTTCTTATCAGATAAGCGTATCCGTAAGTAACGCCAATTATACCGCGACGTTCGGCGACGGGGTGAACTATTCCTACGTCATTCTCAAGAGACCGTTCTCCGTAACGGCGGACGACTACGTCGACCTTCCCGACGGCAGGGAATATACCGGATCGGCATTTATACTTACCGCGAAAGTTTCCGAAGAATATCTGCAGCCGGTATACAACGCCGACGGAGTCACGCAAGCCACGGACGACGACGGCAATCCCGTATTCGACAACGTTGACCTTACTTTAAGTATTTCCTCCGTAACCGCGGCGGGCACGTATACCGTCAAAGTGCTCTCCGTGGTGGATCAGAACTATGAGCTTATCGGTAACGAGGAAGTGACCTTCACGATCCTGCCGAAGAGCGTTTATATCGAGATAAACTGCAATTCTTCGGAGCGACCCGATACCCTCGAACGCGAATTCGACAACCAGGCGGCTTACATTTATACGACCGACTATGTGCTCAAAGATTCTACCGGAGCGCAACTCACCGCCGCAGAAGTCCCGCAATTCTCGCTCGGAATAACTCTTAACGGCGTAGTCGTGGAAGCGCGCGACGTGCGTTACGACGCCGACGGACAGGTAGTCGGTTACGATATCAGTATCGTAAGCACCTCTTCCGACAGCAACTATAAGTTTATTCTCGCGAAAGAATATCAGTTCATGATAGTTCCCAAAGCGGTCACGATAACTATCTACGATCAATATCTCAGCAAGACCTACGACGGTAAAGAGCCTTCCTTGTCCACCGGAATGTTCTCGGTACTGCCTTCGGGCGTCAATACGGCTTCCGTAGTATTCACGTTCGTGAGGAACGAGAACGACGGCAGAGATAACTCGAGCGTAGGCAATTACTCCGTAGGCGTCGATTGCCTCGACCGTAACTATACCGTTTCGCTTTACTCCACTTACGAATATTCGATCGCGAAAGCGGATATAAGCGTGTCGGTGCAGGCTACGGCTTTGACCAAAATATACGACGGCAACGCTTATTCGTTCGCGTATTCCAATCTCAATCTCGGAGCTTACGTAGGTAACGCGCCTATAGTGCGTAATTTCTCAATTCCTGCGGGAACGCTTCCCGAAGATCCGGACAGCTCTTACAGCAAGTTCCTGAAAGACTTTAATACTTTGTCCGACACGTTGGATCAGTTGACTGCGAATTACGGGTACGTCGATTTCTCCGATACGGGTGCGGCGACGAATTTCCTGACGGGAACCCGTTCCTATGCTGTGACTCTGTCCAATTACGTTACCCAATTCGCTTATTTCCTGCAACAGAATTCGGTTGACAGAATGAGTAGCGCAACGAGCGTTATCGACAGCCGCTGTTTGAGCGCGCTCGACGCATTGAGCAAAGGCGAAATCGTAAACGCGCGTACCCATTACGAATATTGCGCTTCTTACGTAAACGATCTGATAGCGGTGATGACTGCCGAATCCAGTTATATCGCGTTTGTATTCGAAGGCGACGCTGAGGGCTCCACGGCGAATGCCGGAACATATACGTTTACAGTATATCCCAACGATTTCAACCGTAACTTCAATATGATCGGCAATGCCGGAACGGTAACGGTTAATTCGCGTACTTTGCAGATATACGTAGACGATATAGCCAAGAATTACGGCACGGTTATCTCGTCGATACCTTATAAGATCAAAGATCCTCGCAGCGGCGAATTCATAGAATCGGGACTCAACGTGATAGGCATGCCGGTATCGGAAGGTATGCCCGCCGGCGCTGTGGTAGGTGTTTACGGTATAGTTACCTCCGATATGTTCATAGCGGTAGCGGGAAGCGACTCCGAGGAAGATCCCAACTATAATCTCATAGTCGGTTCGATAGGCTCGCTTACGGTAAACCGCGCAAAGATAACCGTAGTGCTTGACGACGTGAGCGGCGATAACTACGTTTACGGCACGCAGATAAGGAAGAGCAGCCTCGATAAAAAAGGTTACTCGTACGTGAATATCGACGACGTGACCGAAGACAGCGAACTCGGTCAACTCGCCTCACTGCACGGCGCGGGCAACACGTTCGCAGAGAAAAAGCTTGACTATTTCGGTAAGTTGCAAGGCGACGACACGGCGAACATAATAATCTCCGATTACGTGGTGTTCTATTGCTACGTGAACGGCGAGAGCGGCGCCGAAATATTCGATTCCACTACCGCTTCCGCGGGAGATTACGTGCTTACCGCAAGCGGTTTCAGCACCGTAGGCAATAACTATACGATACAGGTTATTTCCGGTACGTTCACGATAGCCAAAGCGCCTTTGAGCGTTTCGGTAGGCTCATCCGGCAATATCAATAAAGTATACGGCGAAGAGGGCGTTACCCTTAATTATCTCGGCTTCCAGAATAACGACGCCGCAAGCAACGTCTACGTCAAAGCCGAAGACGGAAGCGTCGTAACGCTCTCCAATATGAAGTGGGCTTATTCCGTGCAGTCCGAAGGCGCGGCGGATCCGATGCTCGCGACTACGGACGTAACCGGTACGCCCGTAGCCATCAAGTTCATCGACGAGGGTTACACTCTCGATAACTATACGATGAATTTTGCCGTAAGCGTGAACGTGCTCGTCGTAAAAGCCACGCTTACGCTTTCGGTCACTCCGACCGACGTTTCGCTCAACGGCGTGACGTCGTATTACAGAGGCACCCCCGCCGAAGGAAGCTACGAATATACATACAGCGGCTTCAAGAACAACGATAACGCCGCGTTGTTCAGAATAAATTACGGCGAAAGCAACGCCCCTCGAATTATCACCATGAACGGCAACGCATATTATAATGCGGGCACTTACACCTTCGGTGCGGATAATATGGATCTCGCCTTGGCGGACGCGGCGCTCGGCAATTACGATCTCGTCGTGGCGCAGTTCAATTACATCGTCAATCCGCTTACGATACGCGTTTCACTCGACACTTCGGATATCGCAACCGTATTGTACGCAAGCGAAAACAACAGGGTCTACGATTTCTCGCCCTACATAGCAGAGGTCAAGTATCATTACGAAAGCGTCAACAACTCTCAGGGCGAAACCGTTCAATATAATTATATCGAGTCGATGAAGATCGTCGGCGGTCAGTACGGTCAGAGCAACTTCAAGCTCAATATCTACTATCCCGAGGGTGCGGGCATAGAGGAATTGTCGCAAAGCGAAGTTGAAGCACTGTATGCGAAGATATCCATGATGGGTACAAGTACCGGAGTTATCGACGACAACGATACCGATTCGAGGACGGAGTACTACCGTTACAACGAGATGTATCAACACGGACTTACGCTCGGCGCGGTGAGCGACATCGACCGCGAAACCCACACCGTAGAATGTAAGCTCAACGGAATGTTTGTCTCGGACACGAACTTCAAATTCGAATACGTACCCTTCGAAGTAAAGGTATACGACACGGTGGCAGGCTTGCTTGCCGATATCGAAGAAAAGCTTCTCGCTTCCGATCTCGCCAAGACGGACGAAGAGATCCGCGATCTTATCAAGGTAACGGCTTACGATACCAATTTGAACGATCTGCTCGGCGGCAACGGTACCGCCAACAGCGAAGGCATCACGGTCAGCGGCAACATCCCCGACGCTACCGACATAACTTCGGTACTGAGGCTCACGTACCTCCTCGAATACACGCTCGGCACGCAGATCACGGACGGCGAGTATCTTACTTACACTTATACCGATCCGAGCGGCACTCAGCACAGCGTTACCGTTTCCGACAACCGTGTGCTCACATATACCGGCGACAGCGTTTATTCCGATATCGCAATAAGGTTCTACGACGAAACCACTACGGTACACGGCGAGAACGAGCTCGATATCAAGAAGAAAGCGGACGGAAGCGGCGTTTCCGAGGATTACGTAGTCGGTACGCTCGACGACCCCGGCGCGGGAACGAGCTATCTTGCCAACGGCAAGTTCGGTTACGACAGGGGACTTATAGAATTCCGCGTGCTGCCCGCAAACGTAGCGCAGGATACGAGAGTGCGCATCGTTCTGAACGGAGATTACGCTTCGGGAGAGTACCTCTACGCGGAATTCGCGTACGGCGACTACAACTCTCTGACGATAGGTTATAAGACTTCTTCGTTCGAATACTTCTACGAATACGCCCTTGATTACGGCTCCGTATTCGACGGTAAGACGCACGAAGTGAAGTTTATGCTCGATACCGAGTTCTTCACGTTGTTGCTTTCCGTGGACGGCAAAGCGGGCGCGGTCTACGATCTCAACGATCTGGACGGCGAAGAGCAAAACAATCTGTTCGGCGCCGACAGAAATCTTGCCGCAACTTCCGATTACGGCGTGTACGTCGTGGGCTCCGAATTCGCTATCCGCGAGATCGAGTGCTACTCGCAGGGATTGTACGATAAGAGCGGCACGTTCATTTCGCTCAAAGCGAATTCCGACTCCATAGTGTTTGCTTCCTCGAGCAACGAATACTGCGCGGCTGTGGTGCAGCTCGCCGCATTCTTCGGTCTGCCCGCCGAATTGCCCGAAGGCTACGAAGCGCTGTTCTATATCGACGGCGAAGATACCTCTTACGGTTGGGATGCTTCCGTAGAGCTTCAGCGTGGCAGACACAAAGTGGAACTTGCGCTCTATTACGACAACGGTACTTCGAAATACCTTGTCGATTACGATATGCTCATCGTCACCGTCGATAAGGCGCGCGCGATAAGTGCGATATTGATGTACAAAGAGGACGGCTCCGATTATGTCGCGTATCACGACGGCATTACGTACGATCTGTACGCGGTGGACGGCACTTATACCGGTAATGCCATAGATAAATCCCTCGTAAGGCTTCCCGGCGCCGCGACCGGACAGATAGCGGGTATCGATTTCAGAGGAGAAGGTTACGAAACGAGTTATCTGTCCACCGTGTTCGATCTCGTCAGAACGGCTACCGTCAACGCCGACGGCACCGCGGTCTATCCTGCGGGAACGGGGCGCATAGACTATTATCTGTTCAGCGACGGCAGCGACGGCAGCGACGAGAACGGA
>JADINF010000040.1 GCA_017694145.1 Candidatus Stercoripulliclostridium pullicola | reverse complement strand
ACTCAAAGATGGCGCGTGGCGTTTCACCGTCACTATACCCGCAGGGGTGGAAGCCGTGGCGAGAATATTCGGTAAAGAACGCGCTCTTACGGAAGGAGTCAACGAATTCTCCATAGAAGAATAAACGGTTTTAACGTGATACACCGAAACAGCCCGCGCACGGAGCGGGCTGTTTTATATCGTAAATACGTATCTAAAGCTACAGATTTACCGTTATGCGTTAACTTACGCGTTATCGGAGCGCGAGGAGAGGAATTCGGAATTTCTGCGTGCTTCTTCGTCCGTAAGCGGATAGAAGAAGAAAGGTATCGTGCCGAGCGCGCAACTTATAGCGGGGATCACCGTCACCGCGAAGTATGCGCCTTTACGCATAGTATACGTTATCTCCGTGCCTTGTTCGTAGTGAACTATCAGCATTATCACCATGAAAGCGAGAGTAGACAGGGCGTTCATCAGTTTACCCGAGAAAGTCATCGCCGCGAAACAGCCGCCTTCGTTGCGTTCGCCCGTTTTCACTTCCACGTAGTCCACGGAGTCCGCCACCATAGCGGTCTGAAGTACCATGAAGAAGCCGAGCGAAAATCCGGTAAGGAAGAGTCCCGCGAGTATCACGTAGAACTCCGTAAGCGGTATGAAGTACATCGCAAGGTATATCGCCGCGGCTATGAGTGACGACCAAATCATAAGTTTTTTCTTACCGACTTTTTTAAGTATGAAAGGAGTCACTACCGTGGAGCATATCATCGACACGAGTACGGCGGCGCCCATGAGCGTGAATTTTCCCTCGTCTCCGAACGTGACGAGCGCAACCGTCGAGCCGCTTACCTGTATAAGCGTTCTGCCGAAGCCCACGACGCTTCCGATAAGGATTATCTGCAAAGGTCTGTTGACTTTGAGCGCTTTCAGAAGATCTTTGAAAGAGGTTTCCTTTTCCTTGACGAAATTCCTCTCTTTGGTCATGAAATAGGAAAGTGAGAAAAGTCCCATGCCTATAACCGAGACCACCGTAGCGGCTATCGCCCAGCCCGCGGCGGTTGTCGAATCTCCTTTACTGAACCACCGGGCGAGCGACACGCCGACGAGAGTTATCACGCCGAGTCCGACGTTGCCGAAAGTGCGCGCAACGGAGATGAGTTTGGTGCGTTCCTCCGTATCGGGCGTCATAGTGGAGGTCAGCCCCCAATAGGGCACGTCGCAGACGGTGTACGCCGCGTCCCAAAGGATATACGCTATGCCGAATATGGCGAGTCTTCCCGCTTCGGGAAGCCCTGCGGGTATCGCGAAAAGAAGTATAGTAAAAAGCGTTACGGGCAAAATGCTTATCAGAATGAACGGGCGCAGTTTTGCGTTACGGAAATGCACTTTATCTATGATACCGCCCATTACGGGGTCGTTTATCGCGTCCCATATTTTCGCCGCGAACATTATCGCGGTGAGAGCGGCGAGCCCTTTTGCCGAAAGGTTCATATACCCGTACACGAAGACCATCAGGTAGGTATTGACGAAGGTTATCGTCATATTCTGCCCGAGACCGGCTATGCCGTAAGATATTTTTTCTTTTACCGGAACTTTGCTCGACATATCTTTTCCTCCGGAATAAAAAACGTCAAAATAACATTAAACCCGATACCATTAAACCGGCGTTTTTATTATAAAGTATGAGCGAGAGGCTGTCAACGGCAATTTTCGCGCCGGATCCTAAATAAATGAGATGAAATTATTTTTGCAAAAACGGTCCGATATAGTATAATGTCTGTGACGGCGAAATCGGACGCGAGGCAAAGCATGGTCGCGTCACTTTGAAATCATACCCGCCGCGCCGATAATGACCTGATCGGCACAAAGGAGATTCAGTATGAAAAAAGCATTCAATATGAACGGATTTACGGCATTCGTGCCTACGCGCGTGCTTTTCGGAGCGGGCAAGCTCAACGAATTGCACAAACAGGAACTTCCCGGGAAGAAGGCGTTGCTTCTCATTTCCAACGGAAAATCGGCACGCGCGGGCGGATATCTGGGGCGCACAGAGGAGCAATTAAGGCTTGCGGGTAAAGAATGGGTAGTTTTCGACAAGATCGAAGCCAACCCTCTGAAAACCACCGTAGAAGAGGGCGGCAGATTCGCCGCGGCGAACGGTTGCGATTTCATCGTGGCGCTCGGCGGCGGGTCCGTGATGGACGCCGCGAAAGCGGTGGCTACGATGGCTACAAACGAGGGCGACCTCTGGGATTACGTCATGGCGGGTACGGGCAAAAGAAAGCCTATCGTCAACGACCCGTTGCCGATCGTAGCGATAACCACGACCGCCGGAACGGGAAGCGAAGTGGATCAGTACGGCGTCATTTCGAACGACGAAACCAAAGAAAAAATAGGTTTCGGCGGCGACGACAGGCTTTTCCCGGTGCTTGCGATAGTGGATCCCGAGCTTATGCTCACAGTGCCTCCCAAATTTACGGCATACCAAGGTTTCGACGCGCTTTTCCATTCCACCGAAACGTATATCCACAAGTTTGCCAATCCCATAAGCGACATGGTCTCCGCTACGGCTATCGAAGCCGTGGGGCGTAACCTCGCCAAAGCGGTAGCAGACGGTAGCGACATAGAGGCTCGCACCGCCGTCGCTTTCGGCAATACGATATCCGGATATTCCATGGTATACGGAAGCTGTATGAGCGAACACTCTCTCGAACACGCGATGAGCGCATTCCATCACGAACTGCCGCACGGCGCGGGACTAATAATGATATCGGTTGCGTATTACAGTCATTTCATCGCGCACGGCGTTTGTCCCGAAAGATTCGTCGATATGGCTAAATTTATGGGCATGAAGGACGCCGAGAGACCCGAAGATTTCATAATAGCGCTGAAGGAATTGCAGAAAGCCTGCGGCGTGGACGACCTCAGAATGAGCGATTACGGCATCACCGAGGAGGAGTTCGACGCGCTCGCGGACAACGCGATGGAAACGATGGGCGGACTTTTCCTGTCCGATCCTAAGGAACTTTCGCACGCCGACGTAGTGGAGATATACCGTAATTCGTATAAATAAATATCAGCGTTGTTTTCCGAATCATATAATTTATATTACCGTATTGCGGACTTCGATTACCCGAAGTCCGCTTTTTTCGTGCGGTAAAATGCGGCGCCGAGCGCCGCGAGAGATCGAATATTGACAAAGAATTTTTTTCGGGTTAGGATATAGTTATCAAAACAGGTAGGGATTTTTTATGACCGACAAAGTAAAGAAAGTTATCGAACTTATCCGCTCCCGCAGTATCAGAATGGTGGATTTCAGAATGGTGGACATCGGCGGTCAGTTCCGCCACGTCACCATACCCGCAGAAGACTTCGGGGAGGAAGTGATGCGTAAGGGTATAGGCTTCGATGCATCCAATTACGGTTACGCCGTGGTGGAGAAAAGCGATATGGTATTCATTCCCGATCCCGACACCGCTACGGTGGATCCTTTCTCGGAGATACCCACGCTTTCGATGGGCGGCAACGTTATGATCATAGA
>JADINF010000039.1 GCA_017694145.1 Candidatus Stercoripulliclostridium pullicola | reverse complement strand
TTGCCTTTGTGGTTGACTACCTCGCCTAACACCTCCGCGAGCATTCCCGCGGTGATCGCGCCGGGGCGCAGTACCGTAGGCACTTCGCGGGTAAGGTCTATGACCGTGCTTTCTATACCCACGTCGGTCTGACCTCCGTCCAGAATTAGCGGTATCCTGCCGCGCATATCCTCGTACACGTCAATGGCTCTTGTGGGACTTATTCTGCCGCTCGTGTTTGCCGAAGGCGCGGCTATAGCGCAACCGGAACGACGTATGAGTTCGAGCGCTATTCGATTATTAGGGATCCTTATACCTACTGTTTGGAGCCCTCCCGTCGTAATAAGCGGCATTCTCTCACTTTTCGGAAGCACTATCGTGAGCGGTCCCGGAGAGAACTTCTCCCACAGTCTGTACGCTTCGTCCGGGATATGGGAAACCGCGGCTTTCGCCCCCTCCGGCGACGCCACGTGCACGATGAAGGGATTGTCCTGCGGTCTGCCTTTCGCTATAAAAATACATTTGACCGCTTCTTCGTTGAAAGCGTCCGCGCCGAGTCCGTAGACCGTTTCCGTGGGGAATGCCACGAGTTCGCCGCGGCGTATGTATTCTGCGGCTTCGTCGAGAAGTTCGGCTCCGCCCACCAAGGTATCGTAACTTTTGTTTATGACTTTATCAACCGAGCTCATATATCACTCCGCAACCGTTCTCTACGGTAGCCACGACGGTGTAGAAAGTTTTGCCGTCTTTGAAACAATAATCTACGGTGGAAACCGATTCGCATTTGTTGGAGAGGAGCACGGAGCCGTCGTTGGAGCACAATCCGTATTTGTTTTGAGAATTACGCGTGACGTAAACTCCGTTGCAGATACGGTAACATTCGGGAACGGAGGTAACGCTTCCGTCCTTGCTTATGCGGTAAAACGCCTGTTCCGTTATATTGCCGTCAACGTCCTGAGTAACCGTTTTGGAAGCCATGGCGTAGTTACCGAAAAACGGCGAGATCGCGTCGTATTCGAAAGGCGCGATCACCTTCCCGGTGGCGGCGTCGACCGCTCCTACCGAGATGATGACTTCGCTCGTGGTGACGCTTTCCTTATAGGCGATAATGACGCCGTTATGAACGAATGCGTTGAAATAGCTGTAGTCCCCTTCGGTATCGGCAAGAGTGACCCACGTTCCGTCGGAATAGGTATGATAGCCAACCGTATTGAGAGCCAACGCGAAGTTCGGGTCTGCGTTCTCCAGTCCGTAACCGTCCACGAAAACGGGCGGCAATACGAGGTTTGAAGCGAGCGTGGCGTTGCCTGACGTGTCGTAGATCTGGAAGGAAGTCGCCCAGCTTCTCACCGATTCGGAATTGAAATAATAGTAATAATAATAAACGATGGAATACCCCGCATTGACTATTTCGCCGGTAGGCATTACCGGTAGCGCGTAAGGCGAACGCCATTGCTGGACGTTGGTATTTTCTTCCACGTTAATGGCGTCGCATATGCCTCTGACATCGCCGGAAGTGTATTTATTGGAAACCATCACCACCCTCTCCGCGTCAAAATCCTTACCGGAAAGCATGGAAACGCGCTTGCTTTTCATAGCGACGTAATAGGTATTGTTCTCCTCGTCCATACGGGTGAATTCGTAAGTGTCGAAGGCTTCGGAAGAAGTATAGGTACTGCTTGCGATGAACCAACCGCCGCCGATGTAATAAACTTCGGTATTACAATCGGAAGCGTCATAAATGCTTTCCGTAAAGAACGAAACTCCGCATTTTTTGACGAGATAGCCGTCCGCGTCCACTTCGGAAAGGGAATAGAAGTCCACCGAGTCTTTATGCACCGCGGCGAGATAACCGTCCTCGCAGACGAACGTGGTATAGTTATCCACGTTATTCACGCGCGCCACTTCCATAAGTCCGTTTGCGCTGACGTAGTCGTATATAGTGGCGTAAGTGTAACCCGTGTCGAATTCGGTGACGTTCTTGTCGCCGAGCATTACGAGATATCTGTCGTTCAGAAAAGTGATCTGAGTGATGAGCGGCGCGTAAGGGTATTTGGTGATACTCTCGTAAAAGCCGTAATCGCCGCGGAAGCGCACCACGCCCGCATAATTGATTTCTTCGCCGTTCTCGATATTCGAAGCCACCACTATCGCGTAATCGCCGCGAATGTCGAGCACCGAATAATATCGGGGTTCCACGTAAACTTCGCTCGACGAACAGAAACCGTAACGCTTGAAAGTCGTGGTGGAGACTTTTATTTCGCTCACGGTGACGAATACGTCGTTTTCGCCGTCGTAGCTTGCTACGGTCACGCCCTCCGGCAGGCGCAGTTTCTCTGTTATAGTATGATAAGCGGGCGTGGAAGCATAGTTCGCGAACACGTCGCTTATGCCGATCTCGCCGGTATCGTCCTTGTCCGCGCAACCCGCCGCGAACGCTGCGGTCAGCGCGACAATAATTAAAATCGCCACGATTCTGCGTTTCATAGATGTATTGTAGCACACGCGCGCGTAGCCGTCAATGTAAATTGGGTGAACATTACGGCGACCTACTATACTACAGCCGCCTGTCGCCGCATATATTCGGAATATGAAAACGTACGTCAAACTGCTCTCGTTCACCGCGGCGATGGGATTCGTATTCGTGACGGCTTACGCTTCGGGACTGCTCATAGACCTCGAAAGCGCTTCCTGGCAAGCCATAGCTCCGAAAATAGCCCTGCTTCCCTCCGGGAAGGTTTTTCAATGGGCGTGGATAACTGTCTACGCGCTGTTCGTCGTATTGCTCACCCCTACCGTCGCCAACCGCAGATACCGCGGAGTCCTGCCTTTGTGGGGACTCGTCGGTTTACTGAACGTATTGTGGTGCGCGGCGTTTTTCATGCTCGAACTGCCTTTGTTTGCGTTGAGCGTACTGATCGTAGAGATCGCACTGCTGAGCGTGCTTACCGATTTTTACATACGCAATACCAAATATCTATGGATAGCCATGATCCCGATACTTGCCTGGTACATTTTTGCCGCGACTCTCAATATCGACGCGCTTATATAACGGTCTGAAAACGATGCGGACCGTTCTCGGCCAACAGCGAGCACCACGTTTGCTAAAATCAAGAGATATTTATTTCAAATCTTTATAATACAAGATCCTGGTTTTACCGCCGTATTTGATAAGCGTTTTCACCGCGACAAAACCGCACAATTTCAGGTTATCGGAACTGAAATTATTCTTTGGCGAAACCGTCGCGCAAACGCCGATAAACCCTTCTTTTCGTGCGTGATCCACTAACGCGTCGATAATTGCGCGTTGTATCCCTCTGCCCCTGAAAGCCGGTCTCACGATAACGAGTTTGGCGTTAACGTATTTCCCGATATCGTCGTGATTGTCAAGCTCCTTGGCTAAATTCTCGCTGTCCTCGCCGGCGTCGTATAAAATACCGAAACCTGCGATTTCTCCGTTCACGTACGCACCGAGCACAAGCGATTTATCGTTGAAACAGACCGCAAGCGTTTCATAAGTATTACGACGAAGCAAGTCTGGATCGTCCAGCACTCCGAAGGCTTCTTCCTGTATCTCCAGCAAAAGAGGAATACAGCTTATATCCATCTTTTGTAACCTGAAATTTTCGATTTCGTATGCCGATTTCATATTTACACCTGCGCAGTATATAAAATAAATCCGAAATTGATAAAAAACTCATCGGATAAAAATTCTTCTTCAAGCGTGTCGTAGACGTCGGCAAGCCAGCGACAATCGGCTTTAAGCTGAAAATCGCTCGGATATTTTTCCGCCGCCCTGCTGATACCTTGTTTAATAAACTTAAAAATCACATCGAAAAATGCGGATTTTTCATCGTAATCCATAGGAACAGAGGAAAGTCCGATCTTCTCGAGAGTAATATTTCTATAACCGCTACGTTTAAGCAAAGTATACAATTCTCTGCCGGAATACCTGTACCCGGTTGTGTCGCATTTGGATAAGAGCGACAGCGCCCTCTCGAACTTCTTTTCTTCGTCCGGGTAACATATATTCAATCCGTCGTCGATATTGCGTATAAAAACAGTGGCGTTTTTCCTGCAGCACGATTTGACGGCGCGCAAAAC
>JADINF010000038.1 GCA_017694145.1 Candidatus Stercoripulliclostridium pullicola | reverse complement strand
GACATGTTGATAAACGGCGCGTTTTATGTTGACGGATTGTCCACATAAACACATAGCACGTTTAATGTTTTTCCCTTACCGACGGAATTTATGTTTCGCTATCGCGGAAGGGGAATTCCTTTTTCACGAATTAAGGGAATTTTTGATATCCTTGACCGCTTTCGCCGTTTCGGCATTCTCCTTGATGAGAGCGGCGATTTTGTCCCTTGCGTGTATTATCGTCGTGTGATCTCTGCCGCCGAATATTTGTCCTATCGATACGAGCGGCAAAGACAACATGTCGTTGATTATGTATATGGCTATCATCCTCGCTTCGACGAGGTTCTTTGTCTTTTTCTTGCCGATTATGTCCGCCTGCGAAATGTTGAAATAGGAGCAAGTAGCCGCTATTATGTCGGACGAATCGATACCGGTCTTTTTCTGCACGGTGTTTTTAAGAGCTTCCTTCGCCGTTTCGAGATCGGGATACGCGAGTCCTTTGAGCTTCGCGTAAAAGACTACCTTGGCAAGACAGCCTTCCAGTTCGCGAATGTTGGAGTCTATTTTTTCGGCAAGATAATTGACCACTTCGTCGTTGACGGCGATTTTCTCGAGAACCATCTTTTTGCGGATTATGGCTATCCTCATCTCGAGATTCGGTGTCCCGATGTCCGCAATAAGTCCGCCTTCGAACCTCGAACGCAAACGGTCTTCGAGAGTGGATATCTCTGAAGGCGGTCTGTCCGAAGTAAGTACTATCTGCTTGCCTGCCTGATAGAGGTCGTTGAAGATATGGAATACCACTTCCTGTAATCCCACCCGTTTTTGGAGAAATTGAACGTCGTCCAGCATAAGCATATCGACGGAACGGTATTTCTCGCGGAAGGAGTGGAGATTGAAAGCGCCTTTGTCGGTGCGGTTGTTGGAGATGGCTTCCACGTAGTCGTTGGTGAGATTTTCGGTAGGGGTGTAGAGCACTTTCAGATGAGGAAGGTGCTCGCTTACGTAATTACCTATCGAATGAAGAAGGTGAGTTTTTCCGAGTCCCACGCCGCCGTATAAAAACAACGGATTGAACGATAGATATACGTTGTCCGATACGCCCGGAGATTGAGCCACCGATTGAGCCGCGTGGAAAGCGAGCTTGTTGGATTCGCCCACCACGAAATTGTCGAAAGTGTAACGCGCGATGAATTGAGATTTGGTTTCCTGCTTCAAATCTTCTTCGTTCATTTCTTCGAGGCGGTAAGCTTCTATTTCTTTTGCGTAAAATTCCTTTTCTTCGTCCGTGATCACGGTGAATTCGGTTATCATGCTTCCCGTGCGTTCGAGAGCCGCCGTGATAGCCTCTTTATAAGTCTTGTTGACCGTGAGTTTGTTGTTGGAAGAAGGCGCGAGAAGAATAAGGACGTTGTCCTTGACGCATAAGGGCGTCAGACTGTCTATCCATACCGAATATGCGATAGCGTTGATACCTTTGATACCTATGATGTTGGAACAGGCGTCGTGCCATAATTTACGAATGTCGATCATACGCGGATATTATAACATAAAGAGTAAGAGAACACAAGGGAAAAAAGTATCGGTATAGAAGGCGCAGGAAATTGAATAAGGGGGCGCTCTCACGCTCGCAGAGCGAGCGCGCTGGAGGTAGAAATGAGTATTTACAATATCAGAGGATTGTGTTAAAATCTGAATATGGCAGACTTGAAAAAAATAAAAAAGAAGCTCGTCAAAGCGGGATTTCCGGATATAGAAGTTAGCGGAGCTAACGGCGGCGTCAAGCTTACGGGAGAAGTCGGAAAATACGAGGACGTATTGGTATGCGGCGCTCTCGCGGTGGCGAAGGATTCTCGCGGAGTGATCAACGACGTGAAAGTAAAGGGATACGTTCCCGAAAAGATGCGCGTAAGCGCGGTAAAAGACGACAAATACGACGGAAAAAGCCCCGACGTACTCGTGATAGGCGGGGGAATAGTGGGAACGGCGATAGCGCGAGAGCTTACGAAATACGCATTGAGCGTTGCGCTCGTCGAAAAGGAATACGATATAGCCACGGGGCAGTCGGCAAGAAACGACGGAATGATACACGCGGGGATAGATCTGAAGCCCGCGAGCAACAAAGTCAAATACAACTGCCGCGGGAACGCGATGTATCCGAAACTGAGCAAGGAACTCGACGTGCCGATAGAGATGTGCGGACAATGCGTACTTTACACGGCGCGTTGGCAGAAATTACTTTTCCCGCTTATAAAAATGCGCGGAGCAAAGAACGGTATTCCCGTGGAAAAGCTCGACAAAGAAGGCGTCAAAAAGCTTATACCGTCGCCCGGCATAAAATACGGCGGCTTCATGTGCCCTTCGGCGGGCATACTGAGCCCCTACCTCATGACGGTCGCGTTTGCCGAAAACGCAGCGAAAAACGGAGCCGAGATTTATACGGATACGGCGGTCACGGGGATAGTTAACGACGGGGAGAAGATCACCGCCGTAAAGACCAACCGCGGTACTTTTTATCCGAAAGTCGTGGTGAACGCCGCGGGCGTTTATTCGGACGTGATAGCGGAATGGGCGGGCGACAGACATTTCACGATACACCCTCGTAGGGGAGTCGAAGCGGTGCTCGACAAAAAGGCGAGGAAAGCGACTTCCACGGTTATCGGTAAATTCGTTATAAAGAGCAGTACCGGAAAAGGGCACACGAAGGGCGGCGGCGTCATAGTGACGATAGACGGAAACCTCATACTCGGACCGAGCGCGAAAGAAACGCAGGAAAGGGAGAACGAAGCCACTACGGCAGAGGAATTCGACGAAGTTTTCTCGAAGCAGGTAAAGCTTGCGCCGGAGCTTAAAAGAAGCGACGTGATAACCTATTTCGCGGGGACGAGGGCGGCTACCTACGAAGAGGAATTCGTCGTCGAAAAAAGCCCCGTCATAAAGAATTTAGTACAGGCGGCGGGGATACAGTCGCCGGGGGTGACGGCGGCGCCGGCTATTGCCGAAGACGTCGCGAAGTGGGCTGCGGAGATAGTTTCCGACGGGAAGATAAAGATGAACGAAAATTTCGACCCGATAAGAAAAGGGATACCGATACCCAGAGAAATGGAACCCGAAGCGCGGAAAAAGCTCATCGAAGAAAACCCCGATTACGGTGTGGTCGTATGTAGGTGCGAAGAGGTCACGAAGGGCGAGATCGTGGAAGCTTTGAGAAGACCCGCGGCGGTAGCGGCGGTGGACTCGGTGAAAAGAAGGGTGCGCGCGGGAATGGGCAGATGCCAGGGTGGCTTCTGCACGCCGCTCGTGATGAAGATAATATCGGAAGAATGCGGGATACCGCTTAACGAAGTAAGGAAAAAGGGTGCGGGAAGCGAGATAGCTCCGAGGCGTACCAAAGGCGGCGAGCGATGAGATACGCGGCGATAGTGATAGGCGGCGGACCCGCCGGAATGGCTGCGGCGTGCGCCGCGGACGGAACGAAAAAGGTACTTATCATAGAGCGCGAAGCGCGGCTCGGCGGGATATTGAAGCAATGCGTGCACGACGGCTTCGGAGTGATACGTTTCGGCGAAAAGCTGTCGGGACCGGAATACGCGGACAGATTCATAGACGAAGTTTATTCCCGTAAGAATATCGACGTAAAGACGTTGACTTTCGTGACGGAAATAGAAAAACGCGACGGATATTTCCGCGTGACCACGACGTCGGGAAAGGGAATAGAGAGTTACGAGGGCGAAAATCTGATACTAGCATGCGGTTGCAGAGAACGCACGGCGCGGCAGGTAAACATCCACGGCACCCGTCCCGCGGGGCTCATGACCGCGGGAACGGCGCAGAACCTCGTCAACCTTCAGGGAGTGAATCCCGCTGGGAAATGCGTCATACTCGGTTCGGGCGACATCGGGCTCATAATGGCGAGAAGGCTCACGCTCGAAGGAAGTAAGGTCATAGGCGTATACGAAGCCAAATCCGCGCCGAGCGGATTAAGCAGGAATCTACAACAGTGTCTTTACGATTTCGGGATACCGCTCCATCTCAAAAAGACGGTGACTCTGGTACACGGGCGCGACCGCGTGGAAGGGGTGACGGTAGCGGACGCGGACGACGGGATGAGACCGATAGAAGGCACGGAAGAATACATACCCTGCGACGCGCTTATCGTGTCGGTGGGGCTGATACCGGAGAACGAGCTTGCGGAAAAGCTCGGAATAATCACCGATCCCAAGACGAAAGGACCGATAGTCGATCAATACATGATGACCACGCTCGACGGAGTGTATTCGGTGGGGAACGCGCTGCACGTACACGATCTCGTGGACTATGTGAGCGAAGTCGCGGAAACCGCCGGTAAAGACGCGGGAAGGCGCAAAGAGCGCGCCACGATAGAGGTCGGGAGCCGCGGGCTCGGATATATCGTTCCGCAGAAAGTGGACGTTCTTAACCAAGAGGAATACACCGTATATTATTTCCGCGCGGCGCGGGAAACGGGGAAGGCTAAACTTACCGTCACGGTAAACGGCGCCGAGATATATTCCAAAAAGTATGCTTCTTTAAGACCGCCCGAAGCGGAGCGCGTAAGGATAAAACACTTACTGAAAGCGGGCGACGAACACATGTTCGTACTGGAGGAAGAGGATGACCGAAAGGCTTGAAACGATATGTATCGTCTGCCCTAACGGGTGCAGACTCGTGGCGGAAAGAAAAGGGGATTCGATAGAGGTACGCGGCAACAAGTGCCCGCGCGGGATAGCTTACGCGGAAGCGGAAATGACCGCGCCTAAAAGAAGCTTCACGGGGACGGTGGCTTCGGTATTCCGAGAGATGCCGGTCGTACCCGTGCGGACTGCGGGCGAAGTCCCGAAGGACAAAATAAAAGAGATCGCGGAGCACACGCGAGATATAGTATTGGAACGGGCGTACGCTACGGGCGAAGTCGCCGAAGAAAACGTCTGCGGTACGGGAGTCAAGCTCATCGTTACCGCCGATATGCGCAAAGTCGTAGGACACACGGAGGGAGCATGAAACCTGCGGTACTCGCATTGGATTGCGGCACACAGTCTATAAGGGCGATGCTGTTCGACGCGGACGGCAATCTCATCGACAAAGTCAAGGAAACGTACGAGCCCTATTTCTCGATAAAAGAGGGATATTGCGAACAGCACGTCGAATTGTACTGGGAAAAACTTTGTTCCGCCACTCGCAAGCTGAAAGCCAACAACAGATGGGTATGGGGAACCGTAAAAGGAGTTACGGTCACCACAATGCGCGACGTTGGGATCTGCGTGGACAAGGACATGAAGCCTTTGCGCCCCGCGGTGCTGTGGCTCGACAGGCGCGAAGCGGACGTGGGATACGACAGGCTTCCTCTGAAGTCGAGGCTTGCTTTCGCGGTGGCGGGAATGAAGGAGACCGTCGAAAAGACGGTGACCGAATGTAAATGCCTCTGGATACAGCAGAACGAGCCGGAAATATGGAAAAAGACCTATAAATATCTCCAGTATTCCACATATCTCACCTACAGGCTGTGCGGAGAGATAGTCGATTCGGTGGCTGCGATGATAGGGCACATTCCTTTCGACTACAAGCACAAGAGATGGATGGGAGCAAAGCACATTCAGCGTCCCTGTTTTGCCGATTTTCCGGAGGACAAGCTTTTCCCGCTCGCAGAGCCCGGAACGGTGCTCGGAAAGATAACCGCCGAATGCGCCCGCGAAACGGGTATCCCGGAGGGACTTCCGCTCATAGCGTCGGGCTCCGACAAAGGCTGCGAAACGCTCGGCACGGGCGCCGTTTACCGCGATACCGCGGCGATAAGCTTCGGCACGACCGCGACCGTGCAGTTCACGACGAGGAAATACCGCGAACCGGAGAAATTCCTTCCCGCTTATCCTGCCGTTTATCCCGAAATGTTTAACCCCGAAACGATCGTTTACAGGGGATACTGGATGCTTACCTGGTTCGTCAACGAATTCGTCAAGAGGACGGGGGGCTCCGCCGAGGCGGAGCACGAGTTCGACAAGAAACTGCCCGCCGTACCTCCCGGTTCGGACGGACTTATCGTGGAGCCGTACTGGTCGCCTTCGCTTAAACGCACAGAGGCGTGCGGCGCGATGCTCGGCTTTACCGAGAAGCACACCGCTTACCATATTTACCGCGCGATAATCGAAGGGATAAACTTCGCGCTGATGGAGGGGCTCGACCGCATGGAAAAGCGGGCGCATACCAGGATAATGAAGCTCACCGTTTCGGGAGGCGGCGCGCAGTCGGACGAAGTCTGTCAGATAGCCGCCGATATGTTCGGGCGCCCCGTTCAGCGGGTGCAGACTTACGAAACGAGCGGGCTCGGAGCCGCGATATGCGCTTTCGTGGGACTCGGCGTTTACTCCGATTACGACGAAGCGATACGCAATATGGTGAGGGTGACCCGCGTTTTCAAGCCCGACAAGAACAATCACCGCAAATACCTTACCATTTACCGCAAAGTCTATAAACCCGTTTATAAACGGGTGAAACCGATAAATAAAACGATAAAAAAACTTAAAAAAGGAGATATTTATGTCTAAACCCTACAAAGGCTTCCGTCCGCCGTGGATAGAAGAACGCGCACCCGAAGGTTCGTACAGAGAGATATTCAAGTGGGGCGATCACACCGAAACGAAGATCCCCAAAGAATCGCTGTACAAGATGATGAAAGAGATTTTCAAGATGACGGACGAGGATTTCAAAGAACCCCGCGAGATCGGTTACGACAAGGTATCTTACGACGTGCCGGTGGGGCTCGACGAGGATAAGCTCGACGCGCTCCGCGCCATAGTGGGCGCGGCGAACGTGAGAACGGACGATTACGCGAGGCTGTCCGTTGCGTACGGCAAGACGATGCACGACCTCATGAGGCTTCGCAAGAAGGTCATCGAGAATATCCCCGACGTCGTGCTCTATCCCGAAAACAAGGAGCAGATAGAAAAGATAGTGGCGTATGCCTCTAAGGAGAAAATACCGCTCTACGTATACGGCGGCGGTTCTTCGGTCACGCGCGGCGTGGAGTGCATGAAGGGGGGGATTTCTCTCGACATGCGGCTCAATTTCAATAAGGTCATCGCTTTCAACGAGATAAACCAGACGATCACGGTGGAAGCGGGGATGAGCGGACCGCAACTCGAAGCGCACCTCAACAACGCCGTCAAGGAATTCGGCGCCAAACGCGCCTATACCTGCGGGCACTTCCCGCAGTCCTTCGAATACAGCTCCGTGGGCGGCTGGACGGTCACGCGCGGCGCGGGGCAGAATTCCACTTATTACGGTAAGATAGAGCATATCGTGCTCGGTCAGGAATACGCCACTCCCGCGGGCATAATCAAGACGGACGACTACGCCGCCAAAGCCTGCGGTCCCGATATCAATCAGATAATGATGGGCTCGGAAGGCGCTTTCGGCGTGCTCACGCACGTGACGCTCCGCTTCTTCCGTTACATGCCCGAAAACAGGGTGAAATTCAGTTATCTTTTCAAGAGCTGGGCGGACGGTCAGGCGGCGGCGAGAGAGATAATGCAGGGCGAATTCGGAATGCCCTCGGTATTCAGACTCTCCGACCCCGAAGAAACGGAGCTCATGCTCAGGCTGTACGGCGTGGACGAGATACCCGGCGCGCTCAAGATATTCAACGCGCTCGGTTACCCGCAGTTCGACATAAACAAATCCCTCGAAGGGGAAGTCAACGGCGAAGGCAAATGCCTCTTCCTGGGCTGGTCGGAAGGGGAGAGAGGGTTCGCGCGCAATCAGGCAAGGCAGGTGCGCAAGATATGCACCGCGTACGGCGCCCTTCCTTTAGGCTCCTTCCCCGTCAAGGGCTGGGAGAAGGGAAGGTTCAAGGATCCCTATCTGAGGGACGCGATGCAGGACTTCGGGATAATGACGGACACCCTCGAGTGTACGGTCAACTGGGACAATATGGACAAGGTGCACAAGTACGTGCGCGCCTACTGTAAGTCCCGTCCCAACACGATATGCACGACCCACCTTTCGCACGCCTACCCGCAGGGCGCCAACCTCTACTTCATATTCATCACGAAGATGAGCGAGCTCGACGACTATCTCCAATATCACCGCGGGATACTCGATCACATACAGGCTTCGGGCGCCGCGATAAGTCATCACCACGGTATCGGTAAGATGTTCGCGCCCTGGCTCGAAGGCTTCCTCGGCAGCAATCAGATGGATATAATAAGGTGTCTCAAGAAGCATTTCGACCCCGACGACGTGATGAATCCCGGCGGAACCATAGCCGTCGATCTCGACGAATCCGAGAAGCGTTATCTGCGCGAGAAGTGGTGACGCGCTTACCGAAAATATGACGAACAGGGTTCCCGTTATTTTCTTTCGGGACCCTGTTTTCTTTTATGCGAGCGGTAAGCTTCTTGAAGAAAGCGCTGAGGGCGGCGAAAGCCGCGGCGAGTTTTTCCTCGTTAGGGATCCCCGCGTCGCTCATGAATTTGACGAAAGCGAGCGCGGCAAAAACGTATACCGCAATCGAAACGAAAGCGATCCTGCCGCCGAAAGCGTCGGCGGTAAGAATGAATACCGCGCCCGCGGTAAGTCCCGCGAGCGCGTCCGAAGCGATGATAGCCGCGCGTTTTCCCAAAGCTTTCGCCGTAGCGCGTAACAGCCTGTAGACTACGGCGAAAGCCGCCCCCGCCGAGGTGAAAGTAAGAAGTATCGCTATATCCGTTGCGACTTCGTGTATCATTTGAGGATGCGTTTCAGGAAGCCTCCTCCGCCGCCTCCGCCGTACTGCATCGAGTTGAGCGTTCCCGTCGCCTTGAGGATACCCGACGATACGTCCACGTCCGTAATTTTGAGGTCGGTTCCCCTTATCGTCAGCCCCGTGCCCGCTATCTCCGCCACTATCTCGCGCTCGGTGAATTCCTTTACGTTCAGTACGCCCGTAGCGGTTATTTCGTTGTTCTCGTATCGGAACGAATGTTTGCTCAAATCCTTTTCCATATAATATCCTCCCTAAAATATATGTTCCGCGTTGACGGATATGACGTAAACGGGTATAATGTTTGCGTTATGAGAAAATCATCGGAGCAATCGGAGAAGTGGTACAGGCTCGACAATTCCGCGGATATCTATCCGATGAGCAGTACGCTTACGACGATGAGTATCTTCAGGCTTTCCGCCGAAATGGAGGAGTACGTCGACGGCGATAACCTCGAAGCCGCCGTTGCCGCCGTTCTCAAACGCTTCCCCACCTTCGCCGTCACTTTGCGCAGAGGTTTTTTCAGGTATTATTTCGATTCGAACGAGCTCCCTCCCGTCGTAAGACAGGACAACGGCATACTTTTCGACAAGATAGATTCGGTAAGGAACAACCGCTATCTTTTCCGCGTTCAATATTATAAAAAGCGCATTTCGGTCGATTTCTTCCACGGACTGTGCGACGCCACCGGAGCTATGGAATTTATGAAATCGTTGGTTTACCGCTATCTCGACGAGTGCGGTAAAACCCTTCCGCCCCACGGCGACGTCAAGGTAGAAGGGGAACCCGTGCGCGAGAGGGAGCTCGAGGACAGTATTTCGAAGTATTATACGCAGTACAGCATTTTCGGCGGCGTGGTGGGCAAAATGGCGGGTAAAAACTGCTTCGGTATCCGCGGAAGGAAATTCCGCTCCTTAGGCTACGGGCTCATCCACGGATACGTAAGGCAGGACGAATTGCACGCGCTCGCGCGCAGTATGGATTGCACCGTCACCGTGCTCATCACGGCGATAGCGCTTTTGAGCATTTACAAGGTTTACTGCAAGCGGGACGTAAGCCGCGATCTCGTCGCGATGATCCCCGTCAATCTCCGTAAGATCTTCCCTTCGGAAACGCTTCTTAACTTCACCACGCTCACCAAGTGCGCCGTCAACCCCGCAAGCACCCCCGCAGAGCTCAGGGAATACGTCAGATTGTGCAAAGCGCAGCTCGCCGAGAGTTTGTCCGCAAGGCACGAACTCGCCGAAAAGCTCTCCCTTTCCGCCTTCTATTCCACCAATAAGCTGATGAAGTTTCTGCCGGTGTGGCTCAAGGAGTTTTTCATCAAGTTCGGCAAAGCCGTCACCACGCAGACCAAGCAGACCCTCATCATCTCCAACCTCGGCGTCGTGAGGATGCCCGAAGGCATGGAGAACTTTTTAAGAAGATTTACCTTCAATATCAATATAAGTAAAAAGGTCCCCGTCAATATCGGCGTCGTGAGCTACAACGGCGTCACCGCGATAAGCTTTACGCGCATGCTCGTTTCCACCGAACTCGAAAGGGTGTTTTTCACCACTCTCGCGGACGCGGGGCTCAGAGTGGAGATATCGTCCAATCTCCGCGAAAGAGGGGATAAATAGGGGATAGCGACCGCGCCTCTCTTACGCGCCTCAGGGCGCGCGGAAAAGCGCTCCCGGGAGCGCTTTGTTTTTTTGTAAAAGGCGTCCCGCTCGGGCGTTTCGCCCGCGTATGCGCGTGCTACGCGAGCGCGCGCGTTCTTTATATATACTAATTACTAAAATTTACTATACAATATTTTATATTTATGTTAATATATCGGTATGCGGGATATTCCGCTCCGCGCGCCTGCGCGGGCGGAAACCGCAAAACAGAACGAGGAGCGTTTACAATGGCTGAAAAAATAAGTCACAGCTACGGCGAAGCCGATATTCAGGTTCTCGAAGGACTGGAGCCCGTCCGTAAAAGACCGGGCATGTATATCGGTACCACCGACGTAAAAGGTCTGCATCATCTCGTGACCGAAGTCGTCGACAACTCGATAGACGAAGCGCTTGCGGGATATTGCACGCATATCGAAGTCACCATTCTTCCCGACGGCGCCTGCCGGGTAAGGGACAACGGCAGAGGTATTCCTACCGGTATCATTCCCAAGGAGGGCAAATCCGCAGTCGAGGTAGTGCTTACCAAGCTTCACGCGGGCGGCAAGTTCGGCGCGGGCGGATACAAGATCTCCGGCGGACTCCACGGCGTGGGCGTGTCCTGCGTCAACGCGTTGAGCGAATGGCTCGAGGTGGTCGTCTATCAGAACGGCAAAATCCATAAACAGGTTTTCAATCGCGGCGTGCCGCAGACCGATCTCAAGGTGATAGGCGACACCGACGAGACGGGCACCGAAGTCACTTTCTACCCCGACGACGAGATATTCGACTCGATAGTCTTCCAGTACGACATGATGCGTTTGAGGCTCAGAGAGCTCGCTTACCTCAATAAGGGGCTGCGTATTTCGATAGAGGACAAGCGCGAAGGGCAGGAGCGCAAGGAAGTATTCTGCTACGAGGGCGGTATCGTGCATTTCGTCGAGCAGATGAACGTCGGCAAAGAAGTGGTATTCCCGGAGATTTTCTATATCGAGGAGACTTCCGGCGACAATATCGTCGAGATAGCGATGCAGTACAACACCGGCTACGACGAGAAGATCTACACTTACGCCAACAACATCAACACCGAGGAAGGCGGCATGCACCTCGAAGGCTTCAAGGCGGCGCTCACGAAGGTACTGAACGACTACGGTCAGTCCAGCAAGACTCTCAAGGAGAACGAGAAGCTTTCGGGCGACGACGTGCGCGAAGGGCTCACCTGCGTACTGAGCGTCAAGCTTCCCGAACCGCAATTCGAAGGGCAGACCAAAACGAAGCTCGGCAACTCCGAGATACGTACCCTCGTAAACCGCGTATTGCAGGCAAAGCTCGGCGAATACCTCGAGGAAAACCCCAAGGTCGCCAAAGAGCTTATCACGAAAGCTATAACCGCTCAGCGCGCCAGAGAGGCGGCGCGTAAAGCGCGCGAGAGTTTCCGTAAGGGCGTTATGGAAGGCACTTCGCTTCCCGGTAAGCTTGCGGACTGCTCCGACACCAATCCCGAAAACTGCGAGATATTCCTCGTGGAGGGCGATTCGGCAGGCGGCACCGCCATCAACGGCAGGGACCGTCAGATACAGGCGATACTTCCTCTGCGCGGTAAAATTCTCAACGTAGAGAAAGCGAGACTGCACCGCATACTCGACAACGAGGAGATCAAAGCGATGATCAAGGCGTTCGGTTGCGGCTACAAGGACGATTTCGACATCACGAAGCGCCGTTACGACAGGATAATCTGCATGACGGATGCCGACGTCGACGGCAGCCACATAAGGATATTGCTCCTTACGTTCTTCTACCGCTTCATGCGTCCTCTCGTCGAGGAAGGGCACGTATATATCGCGCTCCCGCCCCTCTACAAGGTCACGAAGGGCAAGGAGGAAAAATATTTCTATTCCGACGTGGAGCTCAAGGAGTTCCAGGAAGCCAACGGCGGCGCGCGTTACGATCTTCAGCGCTATAAAGGCTTGGGCGAAATGAACGCCGTACAGCTTTTCGAAACGACGATGGATCCCGAAACGCGCACTCTGCTTCGCGTGACGGTGGACGACGCCGAAGCCGCCGATCAGATATTCAGCCTGCTTATGGGCGAGAACCCCGAACTCAGAAGGGCGTTCATCGAGCAGAACGCGACACTTGTAAAGGAGCTTGACGTATAATGGGCAGCAAACAGAGACTGGATATTAAAAACATAAAAGACATACTCGCGAAGACCAAGGTCATTCCCACGCCCCTGCTCGACGAGATGAGCAAGTCCTTCATCGCTTACGCGATGGCGGTCAACGTCAGCCGCGCGATACCGGACGTGAGGGACGGTCTGAAACCCGTTCACCGCAGGATACTTTTCGCGATGAACGACCTCGGCAACACCTACGATCACCCGCATAAGAAATGCGCCCGTATCGTAGGCGAAGTGCTCGGTAAATATCACCCGCACGGCGACTCGAGCGTGTACGACGCGCTCGTAAGGCTCGCGCAGGACTTCTCGATACGTTGTCCTCTCGTGGACGGTCACGGAAACTTCGGTTCGGTAGACGGGCACCCCGCCGCCGCGCAAAGATATACCGAAGCGCGACTTTCGAGAATAGCGGGAGAAATGCTCCGCGACCTCGACAAGGATACCGTGGACTTCTATCCCAACTTCGACGACACGCTCATGCAGCCTACGGTACTGCCGGCGCGCTTCCCCAATCTTCTCGTAAACGGTTCGGAAGGTATAGCGGTAGGTATGGCTACGAGCATACCGCCCCACAATCTCGGCGAAGTCATCGACGGCACGATAGCGCTTCTCGATAATCCCGACATCACCGTGGACGAGCTTATCGAGTACATACCCGCTCCCGACTATCCCACGGGCGCCCTGGTGCTCGGAAGAGCCGCCGTCAAACAGGCGTACCGCACCGGTAAAGGCGGCGTGGTGATACGCTCGCGTTGCGAGATAGAGGAGATCGGCGGCAGGAACTGCATAGTCGTCACCGAGATACCTTATCAGGTCAACAAGGCGGTACTTATCAAGAGCATAGCCGACCAGGTCAAGGACAAGAAGATAGACGGCATTTCCAATATCCGCGAGGAATCCGACCGTTTCGGAATGCGTATCGTCATCGAGCTCAAGCGCGACGCGAGCCCGCAGGTGGTATTGAATACTCTCTACAAGCAGACCAACCTTCAGGTATCGACGGGCATCACCTTCCTTGCGCTCGACGAGGGCAAGCCGAAGATAATGAACTTAAAGGAGATCCTCGAAGCCTACGTAAAGCACCAGAAAGAGGTCATAACGAGGCGCACGCAATTCCTTTTGAATAAGGCGCTCGACCGCGAGCACATATTGAAAGGACTCGTTATAGCGCAGGCGAATATCGACGAAGTGATCCGCATAATCCGCACCTCGAAGGACAACACGGAGTCGAAGCCGAGGTTGATGGAAGCCTTCCTGCTCAGCGAGAAGCAGGCTATAGCCATTCTCGAAATGAAACTCGGCAGGTTGAACGCTCTCGAAGTGGAGAAGCTCAAAGAGGAGCTCGACGAGATAGAGAAGTCGATAGCGGAATACAGAGACATACTCGCCCGTCCGGAGAGAGTGCGCGACATAATCAAAACGGAACTTAGCGAGATCAAGGACAAGTACAACGAGCCTCGTCGTTCAGAATTGAGCTACGACGCGGGCGAAATAGACATCGAGGATCTTATCCCGAAAGAAGAAGTCGTGATAACGATGACCTATCAGGGCTACGTCAAGAGGACTCCCGTAGCGGAGTACAAGGCGCAGAACCGCGGCGGTATCGGAGTCACGGCTCACAAAGCGAAGGACGAGGACTTCGTGGTCAAGATGTTCGTATGCAATTCGCACGACGAGCTTCTGTTCTTCACCAACCTCGGTAAAGTCTATTGTATCAAGGCGTACGAGATCCCAGAGGCGCAGAGAGCGGCGAAAGGAAGGGCTATGGTCAACCTTCTCGCGCTCGGCGAAGGGGAGAAGGTAACGGCGTTTTTGAGCGTCAAGGACTATTCGGGCGGCTACATGGTGATGGCTACGAGGCAGGGTCTCATCAAGAAGTGCGACCTCACCGAGTTCGAGCATATCCGTAAGACGGGCAAGATAGCGATAACGCTTACCGAAGGCGACGAGATGTTCACCGCCGACGTGACGGACGGCGACGCCGAAATAATAATGGCGGGCTCTTCTGGCAAGTGCATAAGGTTCAACGAGCGCGACATCCGCAAGACGGGCAGGGGCTCGATGGGCGTAAGGAGCATGAAGCTCGACGAAGGCGAGATAATCGTCGACATGGCGGTCATCAGGACGGGTAAAGAGGAAGTGCTCACCGTCACCGAGAAGGGCTTCGGCAAGCGCAGTTCGCTCGAGGAATACCGCGTGCAGGGCAGAGCCGGCAAGGGTATCAAGGCGGGTAACTTCAGCGAAACGACCGGAGGACTTGCGGGACTCAAGCTCGTCACGGGCGACGAAGACCTTATAATAATAGCCGATTCGGGAATAATGATCCGTACTCCCGTCAAGGATATAAGCGTCATCGGCAGAGCGACTAAGGGCGTCATCGTGATGAGGCTTCGCGACGGCGGCAAGGTGGCGGCAGTCGCGATAGCGCCGCACGAAGAAGTCGAAGAAGCCGAAATTGAAGCCGAAAACGTTGACTCGGCGACCGAAACCGAAGAAACGGTAACCCAAACCGCGATAACCGAAGCGGAAGCGACGGGAACCGAAAGCGCGGCGGAGCCGGAAGACAACGAGTAGACGGAGGACATATAAAGGTATGTTCATAGCGATCAACGGACAACTCGGCAGCGGCAAGAGCGAGCTTTGCAAGAGGCTCGAGGAGGAATACGGATTCGACGTATTCCACACCGGCAAGATACAGCGCGAGTACGCAGCGGAGCTCGGTATAAGCACTCTCGAACTCAACAGGCTTTGCAAGACGGACAAGCGGTTCGACAAGATAATCGACTCTAAGCTCGTCGAATACGCGGAGCGCGTGAGGGGCACGGACGTAGTGTTCGATTCGCGCATGGCGTGGCACTTCGTACCCGGGGTATTCAAAGTGCATCTGCTCGTTTCGCCCGATATAGCGGCGGACAGGGTGTACGGGAAGCGCGAGTCGGTGGAAGAAACCTATTCGAGCAGAGAGGAAGCCATGGCGGAGCTCGTCGAGCGGAGTATGCTCGAGAACGAGAGATATCAGAGCGTTTACGGCGTGACGATGAACGATTACCGCAATTACGACCTTATACTGGACACATCTCTGCTTACCGTGAAAGAGGAACTGGACATAATTCTCGACGCCGCGAAAAAGCATGAGGAAAGCGGCGCGTACAACGGGATATTCGTGTCCCCGGTAAGTCTGTATCCCACTTCGCCATACGACGCGGGCGACAAGGAAGCCCGCGTGGTCAAGAGGGGCGAGAGCCTGTATATCGTGAGCGGACACCGTAAGGTGCGCGAAGCGGTATTGCGCGGGGAGCGGCTCATGGAAGTGAAGCTTGCCGCCGAAGAGGCCGCGGCGACCGACGAAAACGGCACCGTGAATACCGACCGCGAGATACTGAAGGACTGGGAAGAGATGTGCGGCTTCCGTTACGGATACATTCCTTTGGAAGTTCGCGCGGCAGGAATGAAAGATTGAATTTTTACCCGAAACGACGCTTATACGGCGTCGTTTTTCGGTAAAAGGAAGAAAAAAACCGGGCACGTTCCCGAAAAATCGGCGTAAATAAAGAAAAAACGCGTCCCGAAAAAG
Organism: Candidatus Stercoripulliclostridium pullicola; assembly: GCA_017694145.1. Classification (GTDB taxonomy): domain Bacteria; phylum Bacillota; class Clostridia; order Christensenellales; family DTU072; genus Stercoripulliclostridium_A; species Stercoripulliclostridium_A pullicola. Next base: position 5,725 of record JADINF010000038.1, on the reverse strand, counting down.
GAAAAGGAGGAGCTCGTACTTTTATGGAATACGTGACTTTGACAAACGGAAAAAGCCTGCCGATATTGGGCTACGGCACATACAAGATAGGAGAGGACGTCGTGACGGCATGCGTTCTGGAGGCGTTCAGGAGGGGTTATCGCAGGATAGACACCGCTACCTTCTACGCCAACGAGGCGGGTATCGGCGAAGCGGTAAAGAGCGCGGGGCTCAAGAGAGAGGAGATATATCTTGCGACCAAGCTATGGACGAACGTGACGAGCTACGCGAAGGCGCGCGAGAGCGCGGAACGCTCACTGAAGGCGCTCCGCACCGATTATCTCGACATGCTCCTTATCCATTGGCCCACTCCCGCTAACGCCGAAGTGTGGCGGGCGATGGAGGACATGTACTTCGAGGGGATATTGAAGGGGATAGGCGTATCCAATTTCAAAGAACACCATATCGACGAACTGAACGCTATGAGCCGCATATCTCCGATGTGGAACCAGGTGGAGATGCACCCGTATTTCCGTCAGCAGGCGTTGAGGGATTATTGTAAAGGGAAAGGCATAGTCGTCGAAGCGTGGTCGCCGCTCATGCGCGGAAGCGTGCTCGACGAGCCCGTCATAAAAGATATCGCCGCGAAATACGGTAAAAGCGTCGCGGCGGTCATACTGCGCGCCGATATAGAGGAGGGTATCGCGGTGATCCCCAAGACCGTTTCTCCGGAGAGGATGAGCGAAAACATAGGGATATTCGATTTTTCGCTCACGGCGGACGAGCTCGCCGCGATAGCCGCGCTCGACAGGGGCGCGAGGCAGTACCGCGATCCCGACAACCACGGATTTTAATTAATGACGCGCGTTCCGCGTGAAGAGGAGGGTAACAGTATGTTGATTAAAGCCGATTTCAACGCAAAAAAAGCGATAAGCCCCCGTTTTTACGGAATTTTCTTCGAGGATATCAACTTTTCGATAGACGGCGGCATGAATAACAATCAGATAATAAACAAGTCGCTCGCGGCTACGCGAACGGATTTCAAGAAAAATTTTGCCTATCTCTATACGGAGATATTTCACGCGAGAAGGCGTTATCGCACCCGCGTGGAGCGCGCCGAACCTCTGAAGTACTGGGAGATGACGGGAGCGGGCGAGCTTGACTGCGCGTCCGACGCGCCGATAGCCCCCGAGAACCCGCTCTATATGGAAATAAGCGTCGCCGGCAAAGCCTTCCTTCGCAACAAAGGTTATAACGGCGGCGACAGCACGGAGAAGAAAGGAAGATATCTCCGCAGAAATTCCGGTAAGCCCGCCGTGGGAGTCGCGGAGGGCGCGGGCTACGACGTCTCCGTCTTTATGCGCAACGCGAATTTCACGGGAACGCTTAGCTGTTACGTCGAGGGCGCTTCGGGCGAGGCGCTCACCACGGAAGCGGAGATAAGGATAACTCCTTCGGGCTCGGAGTGGACGAAGGTCACCGCTTCGTGCCGCGCGCTTAAAACGGGTATAGGAACTTTCGTCGCCCGTTTCGAGGGTAACGGAACCCTTAACTTGACCGAATGGTATTTCGGCGCTTCGGAATACTGGGGCAAGGGCAAACCCGAATGGACGGGCGGCAGACTGCGCAAGGACCTCGTGGAAGCGCTGCGCGAGCTGAAGCCGAAGTTCATGCGTTTCCCCGGCGGCTGCCTTGTAGAGGGCTGCTCGCTCGACAATTCCTACGACTGGAAACTTACGGTGGGACCTGTGGAAAGAAGGAAGGCGAAGTTCAATCTTTGGGGAGAAGCTCAACGCGACCGCACTTACATACAGAGCAACGAGATAGGCTTCTACGAATATTTCCTGTTGAGCGAAGACCTCGGAGCGGAGCCTTTGCCGATACTTAACGCGGGACTTGCCTGTCAGGGCAGGTGTATGGAAACGGTGACGGAGGGCGACGCCGAATTCGAGCGGCGCAAGCAGAACGTACTCGACCTTATCGAGTACGCCAACGGCGATCCCGCGACGAGCAAGTGGGCGAAACTTCGCGCCGATTCCGGTCACCCCGCGCCTTTCAACCTCAAGATGATAGGCATAGGCAACGAGAATTTCGGGGAGCTTTATAACAAGAACTTCGATATAATGGCAAAGGCGGTCAAGGATAAATATCCGGAAATAGAGATAGTGTGGAGCGCGGGCTTCGACTGCTACAAGCATAAGAATTACGAGAACACGCGCTCCTATTTCGACGGGAAGCACCCCGACGTCATCGTGGACGACCACTTCTACCGCACCCCGCAGTGGACGATAGAGAACGCGGGGCTGTACGACGACTATCCGAGAAGCCGTAACCGCATATTCCTCGGAGAATACGCCGCCAACGAGCCGTGGAACTCCGAGGTTCTCTGGAATAACTATTATTCCGCGCTCGCGGAAGCGGCGTTCCTCACGGGGCTCGAAAGAAACGCCGACATAGTGGTGATGAGCTCCTACGCTCCCCTTTTCTCGAGGGTGGGCGGCGAACAATGGAAGCACAATCTCATCAATTATAACAGCCTTTATCTGATGAAAACGGCAAACTATTTCGTTCAGCAATGTTTTTCCGCAAACTACGGCGCGGAATACGTGCCCGTGGACGCGGCGGTAAAGGACGGCGTGTACACGTCGGTCACGACGGACGGGAAATACGCTTACGTAAAAGCCGTCAACGTAAACCGCGCGGAAATGAATTACGCTCTCGAACCGATAGGCGCGGCGTTCGGAGAAAAGGCGAAATACACTATCTTACAATGCGACGACGACGAAGCGCGCAACGAACTCGGATACGCGGGCGAGCCCGTTTATAAGATCGCTCCGATAACGGCGCAGACGGAGATCTCCGGAGCGCTCGAGACGACTTTACCCGCGCGCTCCGTGTGCGTTTTCCGCGTGCCGCTCGGGTGACGAACGCTTAAAGGACGGCAAAATCCCGCATAAGAGGGAAATCGAAAAAAAGAAGCGGCTTTCGCCGCTTCTTCCTTTTCCGTCAACAACATAAATATCCGCTCAGGGATTGGCTTCTATCTCTTTCAGCGCGGGGTATTCGTAATAGAGCGAAGCGGTCTTTTTCTTCCAGTAATTTTTGTAATAGGCGCTTCCTTCGAAACGGAAGGGTTTTTCGCGTAAGCGAAGCAGATATTTTTTGACGAGTTCTTCTTCAGCGGCGAAAGCTTCGAGCGAAATTTTGTCGAGCACGGCGTCGGTTTCGGCGAGCAACGCGCGGTCGACGAATTTCTTTTCGAGCGCGGCGGCTTTTTCGAGATACTCTCCGCGCATTTCCTTATAGCCCTTGAGCTTCCTTGCGAGAAGCTCCCGCTTGAGCCAGAAGAAAAGCGCTTCCTTTTCGCTTTCGCCTATAGCGCTCGCGCGCACCGAGAGCGGTTTGAATACCGACATGCAGGGGAAGGAAGCGCCCGTCACGAAATAGCGTTTGCCTATCTCCGCGGCGTAGCTTCCCGTCGTCTGATCTCCGAAAAGATTGCCCGCGTGCATACATACGCTTCCCGTGGAGGCTTTCGATACCCCCACGTCGGGCGTTGCGTGCGTGCGAAGCGCGCCCATCACCGCGCTTACGGGCTCTTTACGCGCGCCTAAAGCGTAATAACTCATGCGCTTCCTCTGTTCCGCGCAGGCTATTTTCGTCACGAGCGCGTTCTCGTAGCGCGCCTTGAAAGAGCCTTTGGTCTTTTCGTCCGCGTCGTCGTAGTCGTCCGTTATCGAAATGCAGTTCGAGATGGTGGCGCGGTTGTCGCGTATCTCCTTCACCGCCCAATGCCTTCCCGCCGTTTCCAGAACGAAAGCGCGCTTGCCGTCCGCGATGAGGTAACCGTTGTGATAGCGGAAGTTCTTTCCGTAACCGCAATTCCCTTCCTGACCGTATTTTTCGGTGAGCTCCGCAATGAGCTTCCACGCCTCTTCCGCGGAGGAACAACGTTCGAGCGCTATCCTCAGTAGATCCATTCCTATGAGCCCGTTTTCTCCGCTGTGCCCCGCGTTGGTGAAAAGCGCCTCGTTGCCTATGTTGAGTCCGCATTCGTTATAGCCCATCTCCGCGCCCCATATCCAGAAAGGCTTGAGGAGCACGACAGGGTGCGTTTCCGTAGCCTGTGGTACAGAAATATACGTTGCTTTCAGCTCCTCTCCCGTCGAGTGGCGCTTACCCGCGAGCCTTATCATCAGGTGCGCTTCGTTGGGGCTTCGGTCGGAGTTCTTGCCGAAGAACGTCCTGTTGTCCCGTTTAAGATATACAGTGTCGCACATACCGACCTCCGTTATTGCGATACGGATATTCCGTAAGGTTTATAATAATGTTAATATAATTATACCACGCTCATTCGCCGCCGCGCGAAGATAGAGGAATTTAAGGAAAAAATTTATATCTTTTGACAAATCCTTTTGCGCGCGCTATAATAGCGCCATTATTCCGAAAGGCGGTCAGATCATGCGTATAATAGACGTACACTCTCATATCTATCCCGACAAGATAGCGGATAAGGCCTCCCGCTCCATAGCGGATTTCTATCATATCGACGCCCGCGCCCGCGGCACCGCCGAAGTCCTGCTCGCGGAGGGAAGAGAAGCGGGGATCACCGCTTACGTGGTCAATTCCGTCGCCACCAACGTCAGACAGGTAAGACATATCAACGAGTTCATTCTCGCGGAAACGAAAGCGCACCCCGAATTTTACGGGCTTATCGCGCTTCATCCCGATATGGACGAGGGCGCTATTCGCGACGAAATAGAATGGGGCATCCTCAACGGATTCAAAGGCATCAAGCTTCATCCCGATTTCCAGCACTTTTATCTCGACGAGGACAGGGCGAAAAAGATATACCGCGCGGCTTCGGGGAAGCTTCCGATACTTTTCCATACCGGCGACAGCAGGTTCAATTTTTCCTCTCCGCGCCGTATGGCGAAAGTCGCCGCCGATTTCCCCGACCTTATATGCATCGCCGCCCATTTCGGCGGTTGGTCCGAGTGGCACGAGGTGGGCGTTTATAAAGGACTCGGCAACGTCTACGTGGATACTTCGTCGACGCTCGCTTTCATCTCCCCCGACGAAGCCAAAAAATTTATCGACTTTTTCGGAGCGGAATGGTTCCTTTTCGGCGTCGATTTCCCGATGTGGAACGCTTCCGAGGAGCTTGAGCGCTTCATGCGCGTGGAGCTTTCGGAAGAAGAAAGAGAAGCGATATTATATAAAAATACGGCAAAACTTCTCGGTATAGACCTTTGTCAAAGCGGCGTATTGACTTAATCGCGCGCGTAATGTAAAATAGAAGCAATCTTAAACGGAGCGCGGAACCGTGTTCAATCCCATTGAATTTCTGAAAAACCTTATTTCGCGTAAAAGAGAGGGCAAAGAGTTCGGTCACAAGACGGAAGGCGTCGTGTGCCGCAAAAACGTCGCTTACGGCGACGGCAAAAGGTTTTACGATCTTTTCGCGCCGAACGCCCGCCGCGCGTCGTCGCTTGCTTTATCCATACCCGTTATTTATCTTCACGGCGAACTTTTCTCCGACGCGCAGAGAAAATCGAGAGAGGAGTTCTGCGCGCGTCTTGCCCGGGAAGGTTTCGGCGTAGTCAACGCAGGCTTCGGCGTTTGCGAGGACGGCGCCGCGAGCGCCGCGGAAGCTTTGGACGCGCTCACCGATCATCTCGTTACCGAACTCAGCGGATTCGCCGCGGACGGCAGGGTGATATTCTGCGCGGACGGCTCCGGAGCC
>JADINF010000037.1 GCA_017694145.1 Candidatus Stercoripulliclostridium pullicola | reverse complement strand
GTATTCGGGGGACGCGGGATCGATATTCGCGTTGCCGGCGTAGAGGTTCTCGACCATTTTCATAATGACGGGGACGACCTTTTCTTTGGCTTTGTCGCCGAGTTCCTCCTTGGTGACCCCGCATTCCTTGCGGCAGAGCCTTCTCGCCTTGCCGAAAGTGAGGTTGTTGATGAATTTGCCGAAGGGGCGGATGAGGAACCAGAGTTTATGCACGGTGTAGGGGCGTATCGAAATGCCGTTGGCGAAATAGGCGAACGTCTTTTCGTCGGAGCCCATCGCGCGTATCATGTGCTCTATCATTCCGAAAAAGCCTTCCCGACAATATTCGGGGAGAGGTTTTCCTTTGAGGTCGTAGCGCGAAAGGGTTGTCAGGGTGACGGTTTCCACCTTGACGGTGCCGTCGCGGGAAAATTCCGCTTTACGGAACTGCGGCGGGAAGCCGCAGAGGGCGGAAGTGGACACGTCGTAGACGGGCTTGCCGTTCCGGGCGGTGACGAAGGAGATGTCGTGAACGTGGCTGTGCCCCGTGAATATCACGGAAACGCCGTATTCGGCGAGTTTTTCGGCGAAATCCCTGCCGTGCGCGAGAAGGTCGTTTTTGCCTATGATGCCGTAAAGGGGAGTGGGCGCGATAAGGGGGTGATGTGTGGCGAAAAAGATCTTTTTACCGTCGGCTTTGGCGCGGGCGACTTCCTTGTCTATCCACGGATAGAGGGATTCGGGATAGCCGCGGAGCTGACCCTTTTTCGCTATTTCGAAGTCGTCGTTCATCGCGAAAAGCCGCCAGTCGTCGTCGAGGTCGTAGGTGTACGAAAAAGTATAGTCGTCCACAGCTACGGCGTCGTGCCTTCCGTACGGCGCGTAAAGCGCGCGCAGATCCTCTCTTTCGAGGCAGGGGACGTTTCTTTCGGGCTCGCCTTTTTCGTTGTAGCCGGTAGCGTATCCGATGTGTTCGGGCTTGCATTGATCTATGCCGAAGCCTCTGTCCTCTCTGTCTTTATAGTCGTGAGTGGAGGTGAAAGCGAGTATTTTAAGACCCTTTGCGGTGTATTCTTCGAAAATTTTGATAAGGTCTTCGTGGCTTACGATCTCGCCGTTTCGGGTGAGGTCGCCGGTCAGAAGCACGGTATGACACTCGTTGTCCGCGAGCACTTTGTCGAAGGCTTCGCGCAAGATCTCTTCCGATTCGCGGAATTGCATCTGGTCGTTGACGCGCGGCACCGAATAGGGATCGCATTTCCAGTTGCGCCTGGAATAATAATGCAGATCGGTCATGATATAAAGTTTCATAAAACGCCCTCCCGAAAATTTCGCGGTCAAACCACATTATTTTATATGATATCATATCTTTCGCGCGCGCACAAGAGAAATTCGCTTTACAAATTCCCGAAAAAGTTATAATATAAAATAAGAAATTCAAATTCGGGAGGACCGCGCAGATGGAAATAGGCGGCATAATAGGCGTCGTAATCGCCAGTTTGATAGTTGCTTGTGCGGTGATAGTGGGGGTATTCTTTTTGCTGGGGTATGTGACGTTCGCCACCTTCGTGCGCCGTCGCAACAACGACAACGATTTGAGTAAGGCTCCCATATTCGGCGCTTTGGGACCCGATTTTGCGAAATACAGGGAATTCGTCAAAGAGAAAGCCGAAGAATTCGAGAAAGTGCCGTTCGAATGGGTGAGCGTGCAGTCCAAAGACGGACTGAAGCTTTCCGGTCGTTATTATAAGCAGGAAGGCGCGCCCGCTACCGTGATATGTATGCCCGGCTTCGGACCGTCCGCGTATATCGACTGCGGACAGTTCGGCAATTACTGGCTCGGCAAAGGCTTTAATCTTCTCCTTGTGACCAACCGTGCGAGAGGGGAGTCCGAAGGGCAGTACCTCGGTTTCGGCACCCTCGAAGCGGAGGACCTCAAAGTATGGGTCGCCGCTGTGGTCGCCAAAAATCCCGAAGCCAAGATATTCATACACGGCTGTTCTGCGGGAGCAACCGCCGCGATGCTCGCGTCGGCAAAAGATCTTCCCAATAACGTAAAAGGAATTATCGAAGATTCGGGTTATACCCGCACGTGGGACGTATTCGTCTATCAGATCAAGCAGGTATACAAGCTCGCGCCCTTCCCGATACTGCATATAGCGGAGCTTTTCACGAAAAAGAAAGCGAAATACAATTTCCGCGCAAGCGCGGTGAAAGCGGTCGCGATGTCCGGCGTACCGATACTTTTCATACACGGAACGAAGGACAAGCTGGCGCCCACTTATATGTGTAACGCCTTGCACGCGGCGTGCACCGCGCCGAAAGACATACTGGTGGTGGAAGGCGCGGGACACATGCAGTCGTATATGCGCGCGACGGAAGCCTACGAAGCCAAACTCGACGAGTTCGTGGAGAAAAATCTTTAATAGCGACGGAAACGAATGAACGCGCCGAGAGGGCGCGTTCTTTTTTTTGCGTAAAGGGGGCGCTCTCACGGGCGCTCCGCGCCCGCGTAACGCGGATAAGAGAATATCGGAAACAAATCGGATTACCGTAAAAAACGGCGTTCCTAATGCGGAACGCCGTTTTGAATGTTTCACCCGGAAATTATTTCTCCACGGTGACGTTTACGGTTTCGGAATTTTCGCCGAGGCTCAATCCGCCGGAAACGACTACGGGCTCGTCGCCTAGACCGATAAGAGTGACGTTATCGACGTTCATCGGCTTCGAAAGCTCGTAGGTGCCGGGCGCAAGCTCCACGGTTATACCGTCGGGATGCGCGTAAGTGAGCGCGCTTTCGAGAGAAGCCGCGTTCACGGAATAGGCGTAAAGATACACGTTGTATCCGCCCGCCGCGTAATCGGAATAGATATAGCACTCGTCGCAGTCAACGAAACGGGAAGTGTCTATTATCTCTCTCGCGTTAACGCTCACTCTCACCGAAGAATCCGCTCCCGCGGTATTCTGCGCGTTGTAGGGGAATGCAAGTCCCGCCACCACGTTCACCGCGACGGAAGACCAGTTCTCGTTCTCGTAGCCGTAGCCCGTGAAAGAGTTGTCGCGGATAACCACCGCGCTCCCCTCGTCGGTGCCCGCGTAGAGTATGAGACCGTTGGCTATCGCCTGAGTCGCGTCGAGAGCGTCCTCGGCGGGAGCCACGAATTCGTTGTGCTCGACGGTCACCTTGTTGGATACCGCGGTAAGTCCGTTACGGTGTGCCGTAACAGAGTCTCCGGTTACCCAACCGCGATTGTTTATGCGAAGTCCTCTGACGGTAACGTTATCCGCGTCGACGAATACCGAGCCGTAAATAACGGGTTTTTCTTCGCCTATACCGACGAGTTTAACGCCCTTCGTGACGCGGAATATCGTGTAGCCCGAAGCGCGGTCCGCAGAGCCTATCGTACCGCTTACCGCTATGGCGGAGCCTTCTTCGGCTTCCTCTAAAGCGGCGGTAAGCTCGGCGGCGTTCTTGACGGTGACGGCGGGTTCCGTGACGGAAATGTCGACGGTAGCCGTTTTGCCCTGATAGCTAACGGTCACTTCCGAGGTGTCGGCGGCTAACGTCGCGGGCTCCACGGTATAGTCCGTGACAGCGGCGCGCGTGCCGTCGTTATACACGGCTTCGATCTCCATTCCGTACGCGTAGAATTTTTCGCCCGCCACGTATTCGGTGGTAGCGGGCTTGGTCTTGACGTTCACCGACGTAAGCGATTTCTCCACCACGGTAAGGGTTATTTCCGTGGTAACGGTCTTTTCGCCTTCGGTGTAGGTCACGGTCACTTTCTGCTCGCCGAGTTTTTGGTTGTCGAAGCCCGTGAGCATTTCGCGTGTGATGTCTATTTCGCGCGTGGAGCCGTCTTTATAGGTAGCGACGAGCTTTTTACCGTTAAGGTCGGGCTCGGTGCCTTTGACGACGGGCGCGAACTGTGTCCCTTCCGCGAGCGCTATGCTTTCGAGCGAATCTTTGTCGTTACACGCGACGACTAGAGCCGCTATTGCCACGCACAGCACGGCGATAAGGACTATGGTCAGCTTCCTTTTCATATTTACCTCCTTGAAAAGATTTTCGGTTGTAAATAATTTGCGCACGGCTGCGGTTTTTATACGGACGAGCGTAAACATTGGCGGGACAAGCGCGAACGGCGTCTCCTTCGGAAAAAATTATAGTAAAATATGCGAAACGGGGCATATCGTGCGAATAGTAAATATTGACTTTCGCCCGCGCGCGGTGATAAGATTAAATATATCGCGCAGAACGCGCGCGTTCAATGGGCGTTCATACCGTCGTATCGTAGAGATACGGACGCGGTGAAACGCACGTAAGCGGATTTACACGCGCGTAAGCGCGAAGATAAATAAACCGTCAGATCTCAAAAATCGTCCGCGCCCCCGAACGGGCAAGGGAGGAATATATGTCGAATACCGGTAAATCTTATGGAAAGAAGATTATTTTTGCGGTAATAACGCTTGCGCTGCTGTGTTATCTGGCGTTAGCGGCGAATGTAGTTGCGCCGATAAATGAAAGAGAGATGGCATTAGCGGCGGCTACGGACGGCATAGTACACGGAGCGGTATCGTCTCAGACGACGTCCGGAACGGCTATTGCAAACAGTACGGATTTTTATAACAACATAATCAACGGAGCGCAGAACGGGACCTATTATCTGACGAGCGATTTTACTCTCGACGGATCGCATATGTTCGGACATACATCTACATTCAGTGGGACGCTGTACGGCAACGGACATACGATCACCGTGTTATCGGGATACAATGCGGCGCGCAAAACCGAAAAAAACGGAATTTTGTTTTCACAGGTGTCGGGAACAGTACGCGATCTTACGGTTGTATTAGGTAACGGCGGAAGCACGGCGCAGCGTATCGATATCGGTGACGGTAATACGGGATATTATGGAGTTATTACAGGCGCGCTTGCCGGAGGAACCATAAGCAATTGTCGTGTGGTCATACAGTCAAACGTCGTATTCCATGCGGCAACACAATCGAGCGGTAAGCAAAGCGTAGGGATCGGCGGTATTGCCGGTGAAGTGTGGAACTCCGCATCAAAAATTCTTAACTGTACCGTGGAGAATTACGGCGCGATAGATTGTACGACTTATTCCGGCAGTTATACTTCTTATAACGGCCGCTCGGGGTACGCGGGTCATATCGCGGGTATATTTTGGCTCTCCGGTTCGGACACGGCAACGCTTCAGAATATAATCGTGCGCGGTAACGGAAGAGGAAGAATACACGCCAACGGCGTAGGCGTGGTTGGCTGCGGATCGGAAGGAGGGTATAACGACTTAGATATAACAAATTATCTGAACGATTTTTCCGGATCATACGAATATAACGGAGCGGGTGCCGCGTGGGCTTCGGACGCTATATTCTTCTATTCCGGCGGTAGCAATAGGACTATTTACAATTATTACAGCACTTCGGGCGCGACGTCGACTTCGTGGGCGTACTCGACCGACGCCGCCGAAAGCGGCAGGCTGACGCTATCTTCCGGATACAACATATATTTCGACGCGACGTCCGACGTAAACAACGCAATAGCTTTTGCGTACAACGTGGGTTCTTATAATATAATCACTCAGAAACCTTACTTCAAGCCGGCGAACAGTTCAACGAAATATTATCCCGCTTACAGAGACGGAGATACAGAGGTATTTAAGGGGCTTCCTTCGGCGACGAGCACCTACAGCGCCACTCTCGGTACGTTCGCGTTCGATACGGTGGAGCCGCCGGTGGGCAAACTGAACAAATGGGAAAGCGGATACGTTTCTGAAAGTTATTCGCCTTCCGGAGAACCGGAAAGTTACGAGTCGGGACTTTACGACGCGATAAGCAATAACAGAGATTGTTATCTTACTGCCGATATTAACATATCCGGCTTCCGCACGTTGAGTTATTCCGGCACTCTCGACGGCAACGGGCACACTATCTATATTACCGCAGGCAACTCTAATTCCACGGATACCGTGGGCGGACTTTTCGGTACGCTAACCGGTACCGTCAAAAATTTGAGAGTGGTCCTCTACGTCGATTATACGCGGAATGTTACAAGCAATAAACTCGGTACGGGCATAATCGCGGGCAGTATCGCCGGAGGAACCGTCGATAACGTATACGTTTACATACCGAGCGGGGTGACTTTCGGCGTGACGGGCAATCAAGAAGGCTACGTCGGAGCCGTTGCGGGCGTTGCCGACGGCACGTCGTATACTATAAAAAATACGACCGTGGATATCGACGGGAAAATGCACCTTGACGGCACGTATGTTTATATGGCGGGCTTCGTGGGCAAGAGCGCGACGGGTTCTTCAGAGGCGACCGCGACGTACACCAACAATATCCTTAAAGGCGACGGCAGTTATTCGAGTAATACGAGCAACGGTACGGAGCCGATATATCTTGCCGCCACAACGGTATTATTCCAAGCGGGGACAAACAATCCTCAGTCCACGATAAATATCGACGGATTTATCAACGCTTTTACAAGCGGTACGGAGAATTTGAACGATTATTCGATGTACGGCGTTCTGACGAAGAACGACAACGGTAAGACGATGAAGAAATGGACGGACAACGTTTCGAACGTTTACGACTACGACGGTCCGATGGCGGACGTCAACAACAAGGGAACGTCTACCGGCAATAACTATATCGATATTTCGACGAAAAGATCCACCGTGTCTACAGAGGTCGATTCTTATGCCATAGGCGTGACTCCTTATTTCCCGGCGGGGGATACGACGAATCTCGTGCTTGTTGCGGGCAACGGCACGGGGACCGTGCCCGATCTCGTTTACGGCAATCATACGAGCGAGCCTGACGGGAACTACAAAGTCGTTACGATACCCAAGTCCGCTATTACCGCGCCTACGACCGTCACCCTTACGGAACCGATCACGCCTGCAAATCCTATAGCGGACCTCAACCAATGGGAGCACGGTTACGTCGCCGATCCGATAACGGAGAACGAGATTCCGTCGGACTATGTCGGCGTTTCTTCGGCGATCGGACTGAAAACGGCAATAGACAACAATAGCAATATCGTGCTCACCTCGGATATCCGCAACTTCCGCGGCTTTACGCATACCGGCACCTATTCCGGCATTCTCGACGGCAACGGTCATACGATATATATCGTCAAAGCAAGCGCCGCAAGCGGCAACAATATCGGCGGACTTTTCAGTACTTTGAGCGGAACTATCAAGAACGTCCGCATAGTCGTTATGGCTGGCGTCAACCTGCCGAGCTCAAATTATGTGGGCGCGGTTGCGGGAGCGTTGAGCGGCAATGCGACGGTAAGTAATGTCAGCGCGATAATCAATTCCGGCGTAAGTCTTATATCGACTATATCCGGCGACAACGCCGGCGGCGCGGGCGGTATCGCGGGCGGACTTATAAGCGGCGCCGGAACGGTTGCGATAAGCAATTCCACCGTGGAACTCAACGGAGAATTGAAAGCTAACGCCAAATGGACGTTTATCGGAGGCTTCGTCGGACACCTGAACGGCGGGAATATCAATTTTACCGACGTGATCTTCAAAGGAACAACGGGCGCGCTTAACGGCACGGCGTCAGGCCGCGAAGGCGTGCATACCGCTGCCGTAGCCGTAATAGGCGGCGGCGTGCAAACCGTAACTCTCGACGGCTTGATAAACGCTTTTACCGGTACCAAGACGAGCAATAAGAGCGCATACGCGATAACGTTTGTCAGAAACGGTAGTAACGTGGCTACCCCGACGATAAGCCATGTGTATAATTACGGCGGGAATTTCTCCAACGAAGGCAGCATGACTTACGGCACCCCGGTGGACGTGTCCGCGATCAAAGCAGAAATAAAAACGACGGTGGACGGTGAAAGCACTCCCGTCACCCCGTACTTCCCCGCGAGCGATAAGGAAGGCAAATTATATCTCGTAGCGGGCGACGGCGCTACTGCCGCGGGCGTAGTGGTATACGGAACGACGCCTTCTACTGCGGCGGGAGCAGGCGACAAGTATTCCGTGATAACTATAGTTAAAGACGATATCGCGGCAGGCACGACCGTAACGCTTACCCGTCCCCGCGTTTCTGCGCCTACGATTTCCGATTCCGAAGGAAGCAAAACTTATAACGGATACGGACAAGACTTTACGATAAACGCGCTTACGGCGACGGGAGGAATTAAGCTCGATGCTTCCGACTATGCGTTGACTTATTCCGTAGCGGACACGGGCGCTTTACTCGACGGAAGGCCTCTGAATGCGGGAACGTATACGCTCACCGTAACGCTCACCGGCTATCTTTTCGAGTCCGGCTTAAATACCGCTACTCTCACCGTGTATATAACGAAACTCGCTATAAACGCGACGATAGATACCGCTTCCAAGGTGTACGGCGAAGACGACCCCGCATTGAACTTTACGACCGACGGGCTTGTCGGCGCGGACAAAAAGGACGCGCTCGCCGTTACGCTCACGCGCGCGTACGGCAATAACGCAGGCAATTATGCGATAACCGGAGAATCAGACGCCATAAACTATACGGTGACCTTCACCAATGACGGCGCGGAGCTCTTTACGATAACCAAGCGCCCGATCCTTATAACTCCCGACGAGGGACAGGGACATATTTACGGCAATGTCGGAACGGCGGCGCTTACTTATGTTACGAGTAACAACGATGCCTCGCTTACGGGCAACGCGATCGTTACCGGCGACACTCTTACCGGCGCGCTCGCAAGAAAGGAAGGCGCGAACGCCGGCATTTACGCGATAAACCTCGGTACGCTTACAAGCGAAAATAATTCGAACTATGAGATAACTCTCTCTTCGACGGCGGTATATTACGTTATATCGCCGCGCCCGCTTCATTACGTCTTGTCCGTAAAGAATATGAACGGGAACGAGACCGACGGGTACTCTCTCGAATACGGCGCGTTCAACGCGACCGCGAATCTGAGCGCTTCCATAGAGGGCTATTACGCGGTAGTCGCGGACGAAAGCGTGACGGTGACGGCGAAACTTCCCGACGGCGGAGTTAAAGACGTCGGAAGCTACACAATAAGAGATATCGAAGTAGTTTACGGCGAAAACACTTCGGCGAGTAACTACGAAATAACGCTCGACAATACGGTGTCTTTCAAGATAGTCGCTAAAGCCGTGACGGTCGATATTTCAAGCTATACCAAGACCTACGGCGACGCGAACCCCGTATTCCAATGGTCGCTCGCCTCGGGCTCCTCCATGGCGTATGATGACGAAGACGTTTCCGTACTTAACGTAACGCTTTCGCTTTCGGGCGACGGCGAGAACGCGGGCGATTACGCCATAACCGGCGAGTGTAACAACCCGAATTATGCGGTAACCTTCAACGAGGGCACGCTAACGGTAGAAAAGCGCGCGATAACCGTAACTCTCAAGCAGGATTTTTCGAGCGTGTACGGCGAAGCGCTCGCGGAAGTGACGGTCGCTACCGCGCTCACGCTTGCGGGAGGAAGCCTTGCGCCCACGCTTCCCGCGCACGCCGATTTGGAGAAAGCGGGCTTCAGCATATCTTTTAATAAAAATTTCTCCGACGCGGGCGTGTACGGCGGCTATATTTCGGCAAGCTGTTCCAATGCGAATTATTCCGTGACCTGGACGGACGATAAGCAAAGCGCCGATTATACCGTAACGAAGCGCCCCGTCAAATACGCGATTACCTTGAGCGGCATGGGCGACGGTTACAGTCTTACCTACGGTAATTTCGCGGAAAGCACTCACGTCACGGTAAGCGGTCCCGTGACCGAAGCGGGCTTCTACGGAGTGGCGGACGGCGACAGCATTACCGTTACGCCCTTCTATACTTATACTTCGCCGAGCGGAACGCAGACTCTTGCGGACGAGAGCGCCGAAGTGAAAAACGTGGGCACTTATACCGTTACGGGCAGCGTGACCTACGGCGGTAATACTCTCAAGAGCAATTACGCGGTGACCGTAGAGGTGGCGGCTCCCGGTAGGTTCTTTATAGAAAAGCGTCCCGTAGAAATAGTTATGGGTGACCAAACCAAGACTTACGGCGACGACGACCCCGAAACTCTCGGCGAGTGGAGCCCGAGCGCCAATCAGCCCGAGGGCGGCGGCATGGCGTACAACGAAGCCCCGAGCGCCGTCATAACCGTGACGGACGTAAGCTACGGAGGCGTCAGAGACGTAGGCGATTACACTTTGACCGCAACGGCGACGAGCGCCAATTATTCCGTGAACGTTATCTCCGGAACGATGACGATCGAGCCCAAGCCCGTGACTGTGACTATTACGTCCGCAACCAAGACCTACGGGGAAGACGATCCCGCGTTCGAGTGGTCGCATACCCCGCTTGCGTACGACGAACTTACCGAAGTATTGGGGTTTACCGTGACGAGAGAGGCGGGCGAGGACGTAAAAGAGGGCGGCTACGCCTTGAGCGGAAAAGCCACGAACGCCAACTATTCGGTGACCGTCGCGGCAGGAAGCGTGCTGACGATAAATCCTTGCAAAATAAGCTTCACCGTTACGAACGCGCAACTTCCCTACAATATGTACACGGCGGATAAGCTTCCCGATCCCGCCGGGCTCGGCGCCGCGGCTACGCCGAGTCTTACGACGCTTCCTTACGGGGATACCGTAAAGGTTACGTTTACTTACAATACCGACAAAGCGACGATAGTGGGCGCGCATAAAGGCGAATACGCTTATATCGCTACCGCGATAGCGTTCTATAAGAGAGACGGCACCACTTCCGCCGCCGGTAATTATACGGGTACGGGCGAAGTAAAATGTATGCTCGTAGTCGTGGCGGGCGATCTTATCATAAATCTCGACGACTATAAAACCGCTTACGTTTTCAAGGCGGAAGGCATAACGCTATCGCTTTCCTCCGTAAAGGTGACCGTCGCGAGCGGCGCTACCGTAACGCCCGTGATCTCGGCGAAGATCCTTTCCTCCGACGGCGCGACGGAGTATTTCGTTTCCGCGGACGGCAAAGTCGTCATAACCTACGTTCCGTCTACGGCGAAAACGGCAACTTCGGTGAACCTGAAGTTTGTCGTAACCGCGAAAGCCGATGAATACGAGCCCGGAAGCGCGGAAATGACGATAACCGTAAATAAAGCAAGCTTCAACCTTAACGGAATAACATTCGCGGACGAAGCGGCGGGCTATAACGGCGAGGCGCACGAGATAACCTATGCGGGCACCCTTCCCGCAGGGCTTACCGCCGCGGTAACGCATACGGGCGACAACGTGAATTATACCGAAGCGGGAGCTACGTATACGCTTACCTTCGATCTGACGGGCGAGGAGCATGACGAGATCGTTTATTACTCCTATAATTTACCCGAGGCGCGCACCGCGCGTCTTACGATAGACAAAGCGCCCGTTACGATAACGGTCAACCCGCAGAGCTCCGTTTACGACGGGAGAATGCCCGCGGCGAGCGCGGTAGCGGGGACGGATTACGATATAACGGGTACCGTTTACGCGCCGGGCGGCGTTCTCGACGACCCCGGCGTGAAACTTACGATAAACGGCGGCGCGCAAGCCGTCAATGCGGGCGAATACCCGCTTACCGTAAGCATTACGAATACCAATTACGAGCTTACCGCGGAAAACTCCCGATATACGATAAAGAAACGCCCCGTTTACGTACAGCTTACGAGCGATTACGAGAGTAAGGTCTACGGCGACGCCGATCCCGACTGGACAAAGGTTTCGCTTGCGGTAGAGCCGTACGATACGGGCGAATCGGGCAAGGGACTTGTCGGCGGCGACGGACTTGCGGCATTGAATATCG
>JADINF010000036.1 GCA_017694145.1 Candidatus Stercoripulliclostridium pullicola | reverse complement strand
TTCGGATCTTTGCGTTGTTGCGGGGGATATACTTTAGGCACCATGCTTATCGCTCCCGACGGGCAGGCGTCGGCGCAAGCGCCGCACCCCACGCATTTTTTCACGTCGATTATACTGTTCTCGGTGTCGGTGGCACCCGTGGGACATACGTACAGACACAGACAATCCTTGGTGCAAAGTCTCAAATTTCTTACCGCATATTTGTCCGCCATTATCTTGCCCTCCTTTCCTGTTTTTCGAATTTCCAAGCAGGCACTTTGCACACGGGACACAGCGCGGGAGCGGCGTCGCCGACGTATACGAAGCCGCATACCGAACAGACGTATACTCCCGTGTTTTCGAGCATCTTATCCCCTTCCTTGGCGTAACGCGCGAGCAATGACGCAAGCATTCTCGTTACCTTCTCGCTCCATACGAGACTGCGCCGGGCCCCTCTGTCGCCTGCGTTTTTCGCTGTAGACGATGCGTAAGGATAACCTTCGTCGATGTCTTTTTCAATCAGCGCGGCAAGCGCTTCCGCATTCTTTACGCCTTTCACGGGCTTCGCCGCCTTACGGAAGAATTCAGCAAGTTCATTGAATTTTTCCATAGCGTCGAACATATACTGCTTCTCGCAACCGCGTGCAAGGTTGGAACAGATTATGCTCATTTCGATTGCCGAAAGCTCGCTTTCGGTTTCCCTTGCAGGCTTTTTTACGACGCGAGTCGGTTTAGCGGCTTCGGCTTTCGCGACCTCGCGGAACGCTTCCGCTCCGGCGCCGCATACGGGGCATCTGAAGTCTTTGGGCAGTTCGCCTTTGTGGACGTAACCGCATACGGTACATACGTATTCTTTCATAGCTACATACCTCCTTGTTTGTATTATATCATGATGTATACTCCTTTTCCGTAACAAAATCACAAAGCCGCTTTTCCGCTTTTCTCACTTTCCGCCCTGTTAACGATATTTTCGTGTCACACAGCCGCGAATATGTTATAATGAATCTTAAAGGAGTATCCTGTATGGATTTTGCGGATTTTTTCCCCGTGTGGGATAAACTGAAAGATAACGAACGCGATAAGCTCACCGCTTACGCGAAAGAGCGACGCTTCCCGAAAGGCTCCGTGCTTCACGGCGGTTCCTCGGAATGCACGGGACTCATGCTCATCCGCTCGGGGCAGATACGGGCTTACACCACGTCGCCCGAAGGTAAGGAGATCACCCTTTACCGCCTTTTCGAGCGGGATATATGCCTTTTTTCCGCTTCATGTATTATGAACAGCATACAGTTCGACGTGACCCTCGCCGCCGAAAAAGACGCCGAGGTTACCGTGATACCCTCCGAAGTTTATAAATCCGTGATGAACTCCTCCGCTCCGCTAGCGAACTTCACGAGCGAAGTAATGGCTAGCCGCTTTTCCGAAGTTATGTGGCTAGTCGAGCAGATCATGTGGAAAAGTTTCGACTCAAGACTTGCCGCTTTTTTAAGCGAAGAAGCAAACATCGAAGGAAGCAACACACTGAAAATAACGCACGAAGTCATAGGAAACCATCTAGGCAGTCCCAGAGAAGTGGTGACGAGAATGCTCAAATATTTTGCCGACGAAGGCATCGTCAGACTTGCGCGCGGCGCCATAGAAATAACCGACGGCACGCGCTTAAGAGCCATTGCGGAATAGCCTTTTACGGGGTTACCGCACAAAGCCGTATTTCCTATATAAAAGAAGGCCGCCCGAAACTTTCCGAGCGGTCTTCACTTTATGGAAGAGGTATGAATTAATCTGAATCCTTACCGCACGCCGTACTGCTTTCGGCGCACAGTCTGTCGTTGACCACGACGTCATAAAAACGGTATCCCCCGGCGAAATTGTAAACTTCGTATCCGCGTCCCGCCAGTATACGCGCGGCGACGTAACTGCGCAATCCGCTCTGACATATAACATATACGGGTTTACCGAGGGGTATTTCGTCTATCCTTTCGCGCAGTACGTCCACGGGAATATTGACGAAGCCTTCTATTATGCCGCTCGCCGCGCACTCTTCTTCGGTTCTTACGTCGAGAAGAGTAACGCTTCCGTCGCGCTTAAGCGAAGGAACGTCGTCACAGTACCACTGTCCGACAAGCCCGTCCCTGATGTTTTCGATCATGAATCCCGCCATATTAACGGGGTCCTTGGCGGAAGAATACGGCGGCGCATAGGCAAGATCGAGCTCGACGAGTTCCGTAGCTTTCATTCCCGCTCTTATCGCGGTCGCCAGCACGTCTATGCGCTTGTCCACGCCTTCGTAACCGACTATCTGCGCGCCGAGCAGGCGGTATGTGCCGCGCTCGAAAACGACTTTCATCGTCATTATCTTGCCGCCGGGATAATAGCCCGCATGGCTCATCGGCGACAAAATCACTTTGTCCGCGTCTATACCTTCGCGTTTAGCCGTTCTCTCGTTCACTCCGGTAGCCGCCGCGGTAAGACGGAAAACTTTAATAACGGAACTCCCCTGCCCGCCGCCGTAACGGGAATCCTTGCCGCAGATATTGTCGGCGGCAATCCTGCCCTCTTTGTTTGCCGGTCCCGCAAGCGAGATAAGCGCGGGCTTTCCCGTAACGAAATTCTTTATCTCCGCCGCGTCGCCAACGGCGTACACGTCGGGAGCGGAGGTTTCCATTCTGTCGTTCACGACTATGCTGCCTTTAATGCCGAGTTCGAGTCCCGCTTCCTTGGCAAGCGCGGTATCCGGCGCTACACCTATCGCTATCACCGCCATGTCCGCTACTATTTCCTCGCCGCCTTTAATGCGTACTCCGAGCCCGCCTTCCTCGTTTACGAAACTTTCCACGGCGGCGCCGAGCCTGAGCTTTACGCCGTTCCTTCTCACTTCGGCATGTATAAAAGCCGCCATGTCCTCGTCGAAAGGCGCCATGAGCTGAGGCGCCGCCTCGACTAGAGTTACGTCGATACCGAGCCTCACGAGGTTTTCCGTGACCTCTATGCCGATAAACCCGCCGCCGACGACTACGGCGCGTTTCGGCGCCTTAGCCGTCAGGTAGTCTTTGATTCGGAAAGTATCCTCCACGTTACGCAGAGTGAATATCCGCTCATCGTCGGAACCGGGAAACGGCGGCTTTATCGGACGCGCCCCGGGCGAAAGTACGAGCTTATCGTAATTACACGAAAACACTTCGCCGCTATCCCTGTTTTTCACTTTCACCGTCTTCGCCGCCGTATCTATGCTTAACACTTCGTGCCGCACGAAAACGTTTATACGGAACCTCGAATAAAAACTTTCGGGAGTCTGAAGCGTAAGTTCTTCTTTATCGGTTATCTCACCGCCTATGTAATACGGTAGTCCGCAGTTGGCGTAGGAAATATAATTCGATTTCTCGAATATCGTAATTTCCGCGCTCTCGTCGAGCCTTCTTATGCGCGCAGCGGCGGTGGCGCCGCCCGCTACTCCGCCTACAATAACTACTTTCATTATACGACTACCTTCCCTGTATAAGACATTATCCCGCCGATGTCCTTGATTGCGGTATAACCGAGTCTGCGCAGAATACGCGCCGCGTAACGACTGCGCGCGCCGCTGTGACAGTAAATATAAAGCGGCGTGCTTTTATCGGGTATGGCGCTTTGCGCGGACGCCAACGTGTCGAGCGGGATATTTCTGCTCCCTTCGATATGCCCCGAAGCGTATTCGCCGGGAGTGCGCACGTCTACGAGCACTGCGCCCGAATCGGAAGCGTATTCCGCTATCCCCGCGTTAATGTCTGCGGAGCGTAAAAAATCGAATATGCCCATATCGTGTTCCTTCAAATCATTCTGAGTATGTCGCCTTTCGGTCTGACGCCCACGGAAGAGTTGACGACTTTGCCGCCCTTCATCACGACGAGAGTGGGAATACTCATTATCCCGAAAGCGCTCGCAAGCTCGGACTCGTCGTCCACGTTTACTTTACCTACCTTGATATCTCCGCGCTCTGCGGCTATTTCGTCCACCACGGGTCCCATTATGCGGCAGGGTCCGCACCAGCTCGCCCAGAAATCGATAAGGACGGGTTTATCGGAATTGAGAACTTCCTCTTGAAAATTGTTTTTGGTTATAGTTAAAACCGACATAAGTCACCTCGCTTGATTTACTGTTTACAGTATATCTCCGCGAAAAAAATTTTTCCGTAACATAGTCACATAACGTTAAATTCCTTAAAATTTCCGTTCTACGCGCCATACCGTAACGCTTGCGGCGCAAATTCAACGATTGCCGCACAGAACGTATATTTCTTCGTGTAAGCCTTCCGAATACCCGCCTATAAAATAGCTCGTCGGCTTTTCGCCGTCCTCGCTTCCGACGATAAGAAACAAGTCGTAAAAAAAATCGTCTTCGTTTACGGAAGGATTCCTGAGATTATCCCTTTTTACGATATACGCCGCGCGATACTCTTCGTCCGCGACGTGCCCTTCGCTCACGCAGAACACGGTGCGACAATATTTATTATATCTTTTGACTTTCGTGCGGGTGCATCTGTCTATATCCCGCCAATCGACCTTTTCCGCACCGTATTTTTCAAAAAGAAAACGTTCTAATTCAACTAGAGTCGCCCTGTCGCCCGAGCAAAATCCGGGCAAGACCGCGCGGATATCGGTAAGCGCCTTTTTTTCGCGCTCCGCGGACAGCTTCGCTCCTTTTGCAAACATCTCCTCTTCTTTCATTTCTTCACCATGAAATAACGTTTTTTTAAATAAATGATTATTATAACACTACTGCGGACGTCATACAAGTTCGGCGTTTACGCATTCGAAATTTACGTCGAAATTAACGTCCTTTATTTTCACCGGCTTGTCGGCGCGAACGTAATTTACTTTCCCGTTACTCCAGCGGAAATCTATTTTTGCGCCGTTCACGACAACGCCTTTCATTTCGCCGCTTCCGATGAGCTCGTAACAGGCGGGCAACAACGTTATTACGCCGTCGCTTTCCTGAATGAGCAATTCGTTTATACCGGCGATAAAGCCCATATTCCCGTCGATCTGGAAATAACGCGGCGGATGATAATCGAAAAGATTATTCATTACCGACCGTCCGGTGAAAGAGGCTATCGTCCTCTCCGCCGCCTCTTTGTCGCGGAAACGCGCCGCAAGGCATATCGCCCACGCCGCGCTCCAGCCTATCGGCGAGGAGGCGTATTTCAGTCTGTAATCGAAAAGCTCTTTCGCCCATACGAATTCTTCCGAACCTTCTTTCACGGAATTGCCGGGATATACCCCGTACAACGGCGAAAAATGCCTGTGCCCCTTCTCCGCGCTCATTCTGCCGCCCGACCATTCCGCCAATCCGTTATCGGCTTTCTCGTAGGGCGCAAGTCTTTTGAGCGCGTTTCTTATTTCCTCTTTGAGTTCTTCGTCCGCGCCTGACGCAAGGCAGTTCGCGAACGTTTCTCTTACCACCGCCGTTTCGTAAGCGGAGGCGATACCTACGGACGACCTCTTTCCGTTCTCCGTATAAGCCGTTTCGGGCGAGGTGGACGGCGCGGTCACGAGCTTACCGTCGTATTCCCAGAGGTAATCGAGTACGAATCTCGCCGCTTCCGATATAACGCGGGTAGCGTCGTTGTCTATTTTGCCGCAATTTCTCTTATGCGCGAACATTTCGCACGCGAGCCACGCGCCGCACAGGGGCGAATACATATAGCTCGGATCCCCCTGCACGGGAGAAGTGTTGCGCCAGATATCGACGTTATGATTGCACGCGAATCCCCTCGCGCCGTAATTCACCGCCGCGGTACGCCTGCCGCGCTCCGCGACTTCTTTCACCGCTTCGTAAAACGGCGTCAAACAGCCTTCCAGCCCCGCTCGCGTCGCGCCCCAATAGTTCATCTGCGCGTTTATGTTGGTGGTAAGGTTACTGCTCCACGGCGGACGCATTTCCTTATTCCACTGACCCTGAAGATTGAGCGGCTGACTCGTGCGGCTTCCGCATATAGTCATGTATTTGCCGAAATCGTATAAAAGCTCTATAAGCTCCGCGCAGGGTTTCCCCGAACGCGCCTTTTTGAGCAACGCCGCTACGTCGCCATCGCCTTCGGCAAGCGTAAGACTTTGATTAAAATACAAAGCGCGGTAATCCTCGATATGCGCGCGCTCTATATCCTCGTACGGCGCTTTCACCGCCGCAAGCGCGGCAATCGCCTCGTCAAGTATTTTCCCGCAGTCGGTTTCGGGCATCGAGGCGTATCCTCTGAAACCCGTGCAAGTAACGGCATAGAGGCGTACGTAAGTGGCTTTGGAGATACGCAGTTTATTGCCCGCGCATTTTACAGCGCCGTCCGTTTCCGCCCTTAGCGCGAGCGCGAAAGCCGCCGCCTTCCCTTCGTCGTAGCGAATAGGCGACGTTTTCAGACGCAGATAATGCGGCGCGGCGTAATCAGGCGCATTGCCGCTTATCGTAAAAATGCCGTTTACTACGGAAACAGTGTGCCGCATAAGAGATTTTCCGCTCACGGTAAGGGAAAAAGATGACCTGCCTTCCGCCGAATAAACGGCTACGTCGTGCGGATAGGATACGAACGCCTTTCTTTTGAGCTTATCGTCGCGCGTCACGAGCATTCCGTTCTCGAAATCGAGCGTGCGCGAATATCCCCTGCTTAATCCCGCGCGTACGGCGATTTTCACGGTCGCGAGCGGCATATACGCTTCGCTGTAGTCCCCCGACATATTCGCGCTTACCGTAGCCTCCGCTTCCGCCGCCAAGCCTTCGGCTAATTGTTTACGTGCTTTGACGAGAGCTTCCGGGGACTGAGGATTGTCATGATCGCGTGGATATCCCGACCACAGTTCGGCGTCGTTGAACCATAGTTTTTCGACGCGCCTGCCTCCCGACGCGGTGAATGCCGTTTTGCCGTTTCCGTGGGGTAAAGATTCGTGCCAGTTCGCGGCAGGTTTGCGGAATACCATTCTTTTCATATATTTCTCCTTATGCGCTCTTACCGGCGATAGACGTATCGACAGCCGTGCGCTTATCGCCCGATATTCGGTATCAGCCGCCCGCAAAAAGCATTTCGTCTTAAGTCGGACGTCGCGCGAATCGCCGCGAGTATCGGAGCGACTCCCTCACGTTTCCGTTATGATACTTTGAAAAACTATTTGAATCTCCGACGCAAATCCCCATAACGCTCCCGGTTTATGCGCCATTATCTCGCGCCGTATCCGTTACCGATATATCAGGGCTTAACTCCGTCGATCACCGTCGCCGATTTATCGTAAGAATATCGTAAGAAGCTCCGGTATCGCTTTGCGCTCGGCGCAGGCGAGGGAACGCAGGTCCCTTTCGATCGCGGGGTTTTCTGCCGTTACGGTAATATTCCGCCCGAACTCGTACCGATCCGAGTCGATTGTAATATATTATAAACCTCTTGTCAATACGCTTAAAGGCTTCTTCGGCACGCCGTAAGCCGCAAATAACGCTTGTAACGTTTTGTATGCTGTGATAATATTGAATTGCGGCAATGCCGTTAAGCACGCGCGTACGAGATAGAATCGGCGCGATATGAGAATCTGAAAGCGTCGGAGGATATATGTCTAAAAAACTGTTGGTGTCGGTTATTCTTCTGTTGACAGCGCTGACGGTTATCGGTTGTTCCGGTAACGCCGAGAACGCGCGTAAGGCTACGAGCGTTATTGCCGTTTCGGACAATTTGGACTACGACGAAAACGCATGGCGCACGTATTTAGCGGAAGTCAAGCCCGTTTGCCTTGCTCTCGACGGAAATACCGACTACGATATAGTCATTCCCTTAAAAGACCGCAACTCTCTTATCGGGGACGCGCTTTATCTGTCCGATATATTGAGGAAAATGACCGGCTCTTCCAACGGCTTCGAAGTGATTACCGACGACGAGGTGCGCGATACGCATTTCATATCGCTGGGCGACACAGTCATGGCTGAGGCAGTTTCCGCAAGCGGCGTTTACCACGACGGCTACGTTATCAAAACACACCTTAACGATATCTATATCAAATCCTGTTCCGAAAACGAGCTTACCGCTCTCAACGGCGTTATCAACGGCATTTACGGCTTTGCCGAAGACATACTCGGATGCATGTTCGTAAGGGACGATTACGATTATATCCCCTACGCGCCCACCGTCTACCTCGACGAACTCGACGTCGTGGAAAATCCCGATTTCGCCTGGCGACGCATATATCAATACGAAGTGTCGGAAAACGGCTGGAGCAAGCGCATTAAAAGTAACGGAACGGGTGCCGGCAACGAATTCGGCAACGACAACAATAATTATTGGGGAACGTGGTGCCACAGCGTATTCACGTTCGTACCGCCCGAAGAACACTTCGACTCCCACCCCGAATATTACGCCTACATTGAAGGCAAGCGGCGCTACGAATACAAGGGCGTAACCACTCAGCTCTGCCTTACCAATCCCGACATATATCCTATAGTCGAAGCCAAACTCCGCGAGTTCATACAGGAGTCACCCGACGTCGTCTACTGGGACTTCAGTATCAACGACAATATGTACTATTGCGAATGCGACGAGTGCGAAGCTTCGTACGAAAAATACGGTTCCCGTGCCGGCGCGCTCATCGAAATACTCAATAAACTCGCCCGCAAATTCCCCGACAAATACATAAGCACGCTCGCGTACTTTTTTACTAAGGACGTTCCGAAAGGCATAACCTGCGAAAAGAACGTCAATATAGTGATAGCTCCTATCGAAACTTCACAGCTTTACAGTTATAAATTCGGCGATACCGAGAAATCGGCGGAGGCAAAAAAAATGATCGAGGACTGGAGCGCAGTCTGCGACAATCTCTTTATATGGGATTACGTAGTCGATTTCAAAAATCTTTTGCTTCCCTATCCGAACTTTGCAGTACAGAAGGACAATGCGGAATTCTATAAGGAAAACAACGTAAAAAGCGTATTTCATCAAGGAAGCCGGGAAATGTCGGACGAGCTCGCCTGTTTAAGGAGCTACGTTCTCGCGAAGCAGCTATGGGATACCGACGTCGACGTGAACGAATTGCTCGGTAAATACGTCAAGGTCACCTACGGCGCCGCCGCGGAATATATAGCGGAATACCTCGATATAATGCACGAGTCTGTAAGAACGGAAGCGGACGATCTCGACCTCTACGACCGACCTGAAGATCATTACGACGATTACCTGAGCAACGAAAACGTCAAGCGTTATCTTGCTCTTACGCAAAGCGCCTTGACCGCAGCGGAAGGCGACGAACTTCTCACCGGCTTCGTAGAAGAAATACGGATAAACGCATTATATGCCAAGATGTACGAGAACAGCTGGAACATCAAGGAAAAGGCAGCGGCTTTCGAGGAATTCAAAACGCTCGTCGTAAAGCACGGTATCGAACGCCCCTACGAAATAGCGCCACCGTATATGGACGAATTTCTCGAAAAAACTTATCCACGGCATCTCGCTCTTATAAAGCTATACATATC
>JADINF010000035.1 GCA_017694145.1 Candidatus Stercoripulliclostridium pullicola | reverse complement strand
CAGGATATACGTTTTCGACGAGGTTTTTGCAATTAACGCCGTCAAAGTTCCCGCGGACGCTACCGAGGAAGCGGAGTTTTTCACTTCGACCGAGGGAGTGACGCTCGCCAACGGATATCTGTATTTCGACGGCGGCGAGGACTATAAGGAAGCCGTGGTGGGCTACACCGCCGGCAACGGCAGAATAAGCGGCGAATTCAGCGTCGTATACGTCAACGACGAGAAGATATTGCCGATAGAGATAACGGAAGCGGAAAACGAATTCGAAATGTGTATGCCCGCCGCGATCAACGAACAGAAACTGAGTTTCGCGTTCTACGTGCGCGGCGCGGATTCGGTGGAGGTGACCGACGCGTCGGGCGCTCCGAGTCCTTTCGCGGTCGTAACCGAAACGGGAGAATATTTCTACGATATCGCGGTAAACGGCGTCAGGAGCGCGACCGTAAGGGTAAACGTGACGAGGAAAGCGGAGCGTATAGACGACGTGAGGATTTTCGCCGTCTATCCCGACGAGGAGCTCGAGCTTGCGGCGGAGGGTGGCAGATTTTACACGAGCGCCGACAGACTTAGAGCGGAATACGTTATCTACCCTGAGGGCGCAACGCTCGCCGAAGCCGCGATGAAAGCGCTTTCGGGAGACGTTTATATTGAGGGCGGCGAGATAATTTTCCGTACGCCGGGAATAGCCGAAATAGCGCTCGAAGCCGACGACGCTTCGGTAACATTAGTTATCGAAAGCACCTGCGGCAAACCCGACGGAAATACCGTCACGTTGCAAAATACAGAGCTTAACGCAGGCGAAACCCTCTCCGTTTCCGACGTTATAACGGCGATAAGCCCGTACGGAGCGGACGCTTCCTATATTGCGTTCCGTTCCGCTTCAGGCGCCGTGGCGCTCGAGGGCGGCGCGCTCAAAGCGCTTCACGGCGGCGAAGGCAGCGCGGAAATAGTTATCTCCGGATGCAGCGGCGACGTCGTGCGCACGCTCAACGTAACCGTGTACGAAGCGCCTTCCGCGATAGAGCTCGCTGCTAACTACGTTTACGTCGAAACGGGAGTTCTCGAGATAGGCGGCGAGCATTTCTCGCTTATCCCGGCGACAGCCAATATCGATACGGATTACGAATTACGGGTAACCGAAGGCAACGCTACGGTTGTCGGAAATACGCTTACATTTACGGCGCCCGGTATCGCCGTAGTCGAAGCGAGGCTTCGCGGCGGCGCGAGCGCCGCGCTGACCGCGGTCTATGCGGGTCCGTTAAAAACGGTAGTGCTTTCGGATACCGCTATAACCGAGATTGCCGTCGGCGAGGAATTCGTGGCGGTTACGGAAGACGGTGAACTCGGACTTAGATTCGACGGTTTCGGCGAGATAATCGGGATGAGCTACGCAGGCGGCGTGTTCTCCGTTACCGAAGCGGTTGCGGAAGGAGAAAGCCACAGCGCGTCGTTTAAGGCTTTCGGCAAGAGTTATCTTTTCAAAGGCATACGCGAAGCGAGCGGAATCACGGCGGAGTTTTACGACGAAGCGGATTTCGATCGCGAAGGCGAGGTTTACGTCACCGCTTCGGCTTCGGTGACATTGAGAGTTGCGCTCGACGAGGAAAGCACGTACAGGGAAACCGAGGTGTTGAGTCTTGCGCCCGAGGTGGCGGAAGCGCGCGCCAACGGAGACGGAAGCTACCTCGTGACCTTCTTAAAGGCGGGCGAAGCCGTTC
This sequence comes from Candidatus Stercoripulliclostridium pullicola, assembly GCA_017694145.1. Classification (GTDB taxonomy): domain Bacteria; phylum Bacillota; class Clostridia; order Christensenellales; family DTU072; genus Stercoripulliclostridium_A; species Stercoripulliclostridium_A pullicola. The sequence goes on along the minus strand of JADINF010000035.1, from coordinate 5,625 downwards.
TCGAAGCGCGTTCGGCGCGTTATCCCGATATTAAAACTCTCGTCCGCATAAGGAGTTCTTTCGGCGCTGCGGAAAGAGTGGAACTGTCGGGCGCAAGCGTAACGCTCGATTTCGATTCCGATACCGCAAACGTCAAGGATCTCGCTTCGCTCGTCACCCTTTATCCTACGAGCGCCGACATAAACGACGTTGCGGATATAATTTCTTACGGCGAGCAAGTGCTTACGGCAGACGGCCTCGTCGTCACCGCTTGCGGCGGCGGACAGACCGACGTGCGCATACGTTTCCTTACGGTATCCGGTTACGAATACCGCACCGTAGCGGTTCAGGCGATACGCGCGGGTAAGGGCATCGAAGTGAGACTGAACGGCGAAGTCTCCGAGGAGGGCGAATACAGACTGCCCAACGGTCTTATCAATATTTCCGTAAAAGCGACTCCCGCGGACGCCACATATAACAATACCGTTTCCGCCACGATAACGGCGGGCGCGGAATACGCGGAACTTATCGGAGCGGACGTGCTGCGCGTGAAAGAAGCGGGTAAGACCGTCGAAGTCACGTTCGCGCTGGACGGAACGGAAATCAAAAGCGTATATTCTTTCGTAGCCGATTCGGTGGTTTACAACGCGTCTTTAGGCGCCGACGGAAACTACGTCGTACCCAAAGAACTTCCGTTCGTATTTGAATACAAGGGCGAAGGCTATTACGCGTTCCCCGAGGGAATAACGGTTCTTTCCGACGATAACAGCGGTACCGTCTGTCAGGCGGAGAGCGGCGGAGTATATACCGTAAACGCGGGCGGCGCGAGTCGTACCCTCGTCGTAACCGAAAAAGCCGTCGCGATAGGCGACGTAGCGGTGAAAGATTATTACAACGCTTCGGGCGAAACGGCGGAAATAACGCTCGGCTCGGATACCTTCGTCACCGCTTCTTCCTCGGTCACTCTGCTGCTTCCCGTAAGCCACGCCGTCAACGCCGACGGCTCCGCTCCCGCGATAACCGCTTCGGCAGTAGGAGCGGATTATGCGGACGGCGAATTGACGTTTACAGCGGCGGGTACCGCGTACGTGACGGTCGCCCTCGAAGGCGAGGACGCTTTCGGGAAGTATAAGATCGAAAAGGTTTTCCGCATAGAGAGCACCTTCGGCGCGGCGACGTCGTTCGAATTGAGCGGATATCCCGCAAGCGTTCTGTTCGACGAGACGCGTGAATTCGCGTTGCCGCAGGTAACGGTGACGGCGCCCGCCTACGGCGGCGACGAAGCGGCGACGAACGTGAGCTTTATAGCGGACGGAAGCGTATTCGTAACGGAGGGCGGCAGAGTAACGGTCGCGGCTTCCGGTACGGGAAGTCTCGAGGCCGTCGCACGCGATAGCTCGGGCACGGAAATTTTCCGCAGAAGGATAGAAATATTCGTTTCCAAATATATCGACGAGATCCGCTTCGAGAACGCGAACGGTTACGACATACTTTGCGACTACGTGAATACGGACGTCTACACGGTACGCGCGCTGTTCGACGCCGAGGAGGCGAAGCCCACCGATACGACGCTCGCTTACGAGTTCGTTTCGACGCGTCGTTCAGCGTCGGCTTCGACGATAGACGCGCTTACGGGCGAAATTACGTTCGCGGAAGAATACGGCGTTTATACGGTGCGCGTCAGCGCGCCCGGCGGAGCGGAAGCCTTCGTCACTGTCGTGAAAGTGGCAGCCGACGTTGAGATAATCGAAACGCTGAACGGCGAAGAAACGTATAATATCGACAGCAACGTCCCGTACGTTATTAACAGCGTGGGAGCTGCTTATCACAATATAGCTTTCGGCAGCGAAGTCAACGTCGTCAACGCGGAATGTAACGTGTTCAGCGTTGCCGAAGGCAAACTTTTCAGCCTCTCGCCCGTTCCCGAAATGCAGATAACGATAAACGTCTGCGAGGACGCGGAACGCATAGACTTCGCGGGCGATATGGATATCGAAGGAGACAACCTCACCGCGAGAACGGAGATAGACCTTGACGCGGCGCTCGTCCCGTCGGTATATCCCTCGACGGCGCGCGACCGTAACGGCGCGATAGCCGTAACTTATTCGCTAGCTTCGGGCGCGGAATTCGCCGGCGTCAGCGACGGCAAGCTCGTCTTTAACGGGCAGGGCGCGGCAGTGGTGAACGTGACTGCGGGCTCCGTAAACGTGACGGTCACCGTCACGAGCTCGTTCGGATATGTTTCCCGGGCCGGTTGGACGGTGGACCGTTACGCCGTGTATCTCGAAACGGGTAGTATTTCCATAGCCGGCGACTATGTCGTGTATCCGCTCGACGTTGATAGGGCGCGGTATAATATTTCGGTAGAAAACGTATCTGTAGCTACAATTAACGCCGACAATACTCTCACCGCCCTCATGGGCGGCAGGACGGACGCGATACTCGAGTACGAGGTGAAGCAAGGGGAGTGGCGCAGCGTTTCGATACCTTTGGAAATATACGATCCCGTAACCGCTGCCGAGATAAGGTATGCGGGCGGCGCGACCGATACCGTTATTACCGGAGAGCTGAATTATTTACTCGAGACGTGGTTCGACAAAGCGGACGACGGCCTGTTCGTCAAAGAGTTTTCTTCTTCCGATACTACCGTCGCCAAGGTCAGCGCCGACGGAGCGGTAACCTTCTTTAAGAAGAACGAGTTCGTAACGGCAACTCTGACCGTTATCAACTCCGACGGAAGCAAGGTAAGCGTTTCCTCCGAGATAATGTACACCGACCGCACGATAATCACTGTGGACGAAAATACCGTAAGCGGAGCGGAGACGACGCTCGACTACGGCGCGGAGGGCGTATTCTTCCTGCCCGGAGTTTACGGCGCGCGCACGGACGTGACTGCGGAAGGGAAGGGAGTCGTCAATTGCGACGCGCCCTTCTTCTCACTCGTCGCGGGCGGAAGCGAACGGGTTACTGTGCGCGCAGGAGATTTCGAGCGCGAGCTTGACTTCTATTCTTACAGAAAAACGCAGTCGGTGACTCTCGCCGACTCCGTTTCGAGCGGATATCTTTACACGGCTGCGGCTTCGGTGGATCTCGCGCCTGCGCTTTATCCGGCGGATTCCGCGGAGCGTAAGGAAATAGTATACGCTTTGAGCGGTGGCTCGGGATATGTAAGCGTGGAGAGCGGCGTCGTTACGTTTACGGGCGCCGTCGAGACCACTGTCACCGTCAGCGTGAGGTACGCCGGCGTGACCGAGGCGGAACGCACCGTAACGGTAAGAAGTTCGCTCGGGGAAGCCGAAAGCTACGACATAAGCACGGACGGTAAGAGTGCGGTAAGCGCCTATACCTTTGCGGAGAAGGGGGCGAGTTGCGAGTTCTTCATAATAAACGTTGCGCCTTCGGACGCGCGCGTGGACTCCTTCGAAGTGGATTGCTCGGCGCTCGGCGGCGCGCTCGGATGCGTGAAAGGAAGTGACGGCTTTACTCTTACTTCTTTAGGAAGGGGAGAGGGCAACGTCCGCGTGACTGCCGCCGGCGTCGAACGCATCATCGCAGTGACCGCCAAAATCAAAGTGGACAACGTGACCGTTTCCTACGGCGGCGTGACGCTCGGCAAGGATTTGCGCACGATGACCGAGGAACTCCGTTTCACCCTCGGCGCATATCCGCTTGACGCCAACGACCGCGCTTTGACGGTAACGGTGGATAACGGCGGATCGGCTGTCGTTTCCGGCGAAACGCTAACGCTCGTTATGCCCGCATACAAGACGTACACCGTGACTATCGTTTCCGCGGACGGCGGATATACGGGCAGATTTACGGTGACGAGAATAAACGCGCTTCCGAGCTTCGACGTGACGTATAACGGCGTGACTTATACCGCCGGCACGGGCGGCGAATTCAGAATAGAATTACCGTATAACGCTTCCAACGCGGTATTGCAGCTCGGCGGTTTTCCTACGGACCTCCTCGGTCCGCTCGATTACGGCGCGCTCTCGGTCAGCGCGGACGCCGGAATGTCGCTCGAAACGAATTCCACGCAGATCAACGTGAATATACCCGTTTTCACTGAAGCGGCGCCTAAATACAACGGCAGTCTTCGCGTGAGTTCGGGCGCCATCGGCGTAAACGTGACGGTGAACCGCGACGGGATTTCGTCGATTATCTTCGTCGATCACGACAATGCCAACGATTCCGGATACGGGTTGCAGCAGATAAGGCTTTTCGGCAAGCGGTCCTATTACGACGGCGGCAACAAGAATTATTATAAAATGCCCGTGACGGTAACTCCCGCCGCGGCGAATAAAGTTCTTGTATGGACTACCGACAATCCCAACGTCAAGTGCGAATACAAATCGGCGTCGAACGAAGTATGGCTGTATTTCAATAGCGTGACGGGGAACACCGAGACCGATATCCGTAACGACGTCTTTGACAAGACCGTTACCGTCACTGCAGCCGATGCGTCGGGAACGGTAAGGTATTCTTACACTTTCCATATCGTGAACGACGGCGTCAACGTATTCGATCAGGCGGGCTTCCTCGCCAACAAATCGGTGGTGCTGCACGTAAACCTCGGCGGCACGGAGGAATCGGCGCTCGCTAAATATGCTCCTTATTCCTACACCGCCAACCCCGGCAAAACGCTCATATACGGCAACGGCTTCATAATCAACTTCTACGCGTGGAACAATCAGTATACTTCGAGTATGGGCGGCGACAACCTCAACACGGGCGTGGGCAAAGCGTACAACGTCAATCTCAAGGGCGGCAATTTCGACGCGTCGAAAGGAAGCTATCACAACAATTTCGGCGGCTCGTATTTCTTCTACTGCAAGATACAGCAGACCTATAAAGGCATCTGGGCGGGCAACGGAAACCGGATAAGGAATTGTTATTTCAGATACATCGCCGATATGTCGATACAGATTTCTAACGAGGATAAAGAGGTGTACGTGGAGAACATAATTTCGATAGACGGAGGCAACGCGGCGCTCGAATGTCAGAAAGAGTCGTATTATCTGAAAGGCTTCATAGACGTGTACAACTTCAAGAGCAAAAAGGACTTGAAAGACATGACCGTGACCGAGACCGTGGCGAAATGGATGCTCAACGACCTCAAATCGAAAGGAAATTTCGTTAGAGAAATAAACGGCGATCCTTATTTCAACGTGGTATTGTATTCCGGTAAGCCCGGCGGCGCGAGTCGTCCCGTGTATTTCTGGAACGGCTCGTCCTATGTATCATCGAGTAACGGCAACCAATATGCGGCGAACGGGTTAACAAAACTCACTTCAGGATATTTGCTTGCGGGCACGGTGGCGGTGTATTCGTACGAGCTCGACGTAATAGATTATTACGATCAGTATAATGCCGACGGTAGCGAAAACATAGCCAATCTGTCGCAACAGGAGCAGAAACTGCTGAGGCAAAACAGGCAGTGAAAAGGGGTAAAGGTTAAATCCGCGCGGCGCGCTCCCTTAGGCAGCACCGAAACGGAATTTAATAAATAAACGAAACCGCCCGTTACGGACGGTTTTTTCATGTTCGATCGCGGGTAGAAAGCAGGGGCTATTTTCTTCTTAAGAATATATACGACAGCGCCGCGGGCACGAGGGCTGCGTTTATCGCCGCTATCGCTACGGT
>JADINF010000034.1 GCA_017694145.1 Candidatus Stercoripulliclostridium pullicola | reverse complement strand
TTATTTCGCGCGTTATGGTAATATTGTAAATACTTGCGGGTTTGTGCCCGCCGACAAATCTTTTATCAATGGTGGTAAAATGAAAAAATCTAGGAAATTCCTGTACACACTTTTAGCGGCGTTACTGATCTTTTGCGTGGTCATAGCCGTGGCTTGCGAACCGCCCGCCGATCCCGACGAAGGTACCGACGACGATTCCTCTACGACCACGACCGATACCGCCGCGATAAACAACGGTACTTTCGCTACCGCTACCGGCGCGAGCAGCGCATACGTCAAGACCAACGTTACCGGTTGGAGCATCGCCACCGACGACGGCTCCTGGAAAAATACCGCCGCGGGTCTTATGCACGGCGTAGTCGATCTCAACGAAAATATTTTCTCTACCAACAAAAACGCGATCAACGCGCAGCTCGTATATCCCGGGATCGCACCCAACACCCCCAAGAAAGAGGGCGGAGAATATGCCGATACCAACGCGCTCGTGATCTCGATGTCCGCAGACGAGAGCTACGGTTCGATATTCTATTCGGCGAGCAAGACGGCGACTATCGCTCAGGGCAAATATTACAAACTCACGATAGACGTCCGGACGGACCTTATTTTTGACGAGGACGACACCGATATGGCCAAGCGCGGCGCTACCCTCGTGATAGGGGACGACGTGTACGTCGAATACCTTTCGATCAATACCGAACAGCGCTGGCAGACCTACGAGATATACCTCGAAGGAAACAACTACGAGGACAGGACCATAAGCATACAGCTCTGGCTCGGACACGGACCTTCCACGCTTTACGACGAGAGCGGCAAGACCAAAATCAATCCCTATCTCGCCAAAGGTACCGTAATGTTCGATAACGTGGTGCTCACCGAGCTTGCGACCGAGGACGGCGTTTGTGCGGAATACGAAGCCGCCCTTAACGAGAACTTCGAGGCGATCTGCCCCGACGCCGCGAAGGAGAGCACCGACATCTCCCGTGCGCTCAACGTCAACGTAGGCAGACAGACCGTCGTGAGCCTCGTTTATCCCGACGTCAACTTCACCGCGTACAGACCTTACGACGCGGGTACCACCAACACTTCTTATATCAAGCCTTATTACACTGCCAAAGTCGGGGATTCCGCCAATTACACCTGGGTGCTCGGCAAAGAAGGGCTCGAGGACGACGAAGATTTCCCGGACTACACCACCATCAGTAACAGTTATCAATCCTATTCCTCCGATCCCAGAGGTATCTTCGACATGTCGAAACTCTACAGTTTCGAGAAGGACGACGACAACAATCTCGTGCCCACGGACACTTTCAACAAACTCAGTACGTCGTTCACCGCTCCCGCGATTGAGGATTTCTACAATCCCACTACCGGCGCGTATAACCTTACTTACGGAGCCAATCCTCTCGACAGCAAAGCGCTTCTTATCTATCATCTCGACCACGCGATAAGCGGTGCGGGATACGTATCCGATTATAATCTGCTCGTAGAGAGCAACAAATATTACGAAGTTTCGGTCTGGGTATATATCTGGGTACCCGCTATCGACGCTCCCGAGGAGCCCGAAGCCGTCGAAGATCCCGGCGAAGCTCCCAAGAGAGAGGATTTTGCCACCGACGAAGAGTACGAAACCGCGCTCGAAACTTATAACGAAAAACTCGACGCTTACAATAAGTATCTCGACGAAAAAGAAGTTTACGACAACGAACTCAGCGATTACAACGCTTATATGCAGTACGTGAACGGTGACGAAAAAGTTTACGCGACTTTCCGTCTTTCGGGAGCTACCACCGACACCAAACTCGAACAACAGAGCGACGGCAGCTGGGGAAGCTGGCAACAGCTCACGATCAAAGTCAAAGGTAACGAACTTGCCGACAGGCAGCTTCAGCTCGAATTCTGGTACGGCGAAGGCGAGTGGGGCGAGGATACCCTCTATCCCGGCGGTTGCTTCTTCGACAGTCTTACGATCAAAGAATATACCGAAGTCGACGACGAAGCCGAATACGAACCCCTTTCCGTGCTCTACGAAACCGATTATGCGGGCTTCGGACTTACCCCCGACGCGGCGTCTCCCGAATTCACCGCTATCGACGCCGCTAAAGAGGGCGAGGGCTGGCGTTACGCGATGGTGGACGACAAGACTTCTTCGGAACTCGTCACCATAGGTAAAATAGGCGGCACTTACGCTTACGACACTTCGACGGTATTCACCGATCCCGCTCTCGCGGGTATGACCGCGCCCGGAACTTTCGCGATAGGCTCGGATAAATTCGACGTCGTGATGCTTAGGCACAACGATTACACGGCGACTACGCTTACTTTCATGCCCGCAGGCGACTTTATGGTCGTCAAGCCCAACCATTTCTACAGGCTTTCGATGTGGGTCAATACCGTCGATCTCGCGAGCGGTTCCACCTTCAAGGTTTCCGTTTACGATAAAGAAACCGAAGCCGTGGTCAATTCTTCCGCCGCCGTCAGCAGCATAGCGGTAGGGGAATGGACGGAAATATCCTTGCTCTTCAAAGGAAGCGCCACCACCGCAAAAGAACTCTATCTCTATTTCGAGTTCGGCTCCGGCGATATCTATACTCCCGCAAGCCACACCAAGGGCACCGTGTTCGTTACCGCGTGCACCTTCACCGAAGTGGACTATACCGAATATAATACCGCTTCGAGCGGCACTTACGTGAAGAAGGTTTCGCTTACCGAAACTTCTTCGAGCACGAGCTCGGTGACCAACGGCGACTTCTCCTCCATCTCCGACAGCAACTATTCCGACGACGATGACGAGATATTCGACGCCGAAGGCAATATAACCGGCGTAGCGGGCCCTTCGAGCTGGACTAGCACCTCCGCTGCGAACGCTCTCGGCACGGTCAGCGTCAGCGTTTCCGGAACTACTTTGAGTTGGAACAGGGTAAATCCCGAAGTCACCGCGTATTACGTCTATATGAATTCCTTCAGGAACGAGGACGGTACCCGCGAGGACGGCGTTCTCGTAGGTAAAGTGCTCGCTTCCGAAGGCGTCGAAGACGGCGATAATGTCAAGTATACTTTCACCGCGACCGCCAACCGTTCTTATTATGTACGCGCGGTAGCCGAAGTGAACGGTAAGATATACACTTCCGCGGCGAGCACCACCAAGTCCGTCAGCGGCGTGACCGGAACCGAACAGTACGTCAGAGACACCGCTCACGAAGCGGAAGCTGAGGCCATATTCGGGTCTGCGGAAGCGGGCGTCATCAATTACGAAAAATACACCGGACTTATCGACGAAGAGCGCAATGCGTTCTATTTCGGCGCGGGGGATTCGATGGCGTACCGTTCCACTTCCTCGAAGAACCTTCTTATGATCACGAGCGCCTTCGAAACGTATTTCGGATACAAGAGCGCGAGCTCCACTCTGAGCGCGAATTCCTATTACCGTCTGAGCGTATGGGTCAAGACCGACGGCGGCAAAGCGAGCGTTACTCTCGCCAACAACTCCAACGCGCTCACCATCAACAGGAATTACGACGATTACAACGCCGCGGAAGACGGCGAATACGTAGGATACGTCAATATCGACACGGCGGGCAAATGGGTGAGATACGATTTCTATATCGCCACCAACATGTCCTCCGCGACTCTTAACCTCGAACTCTATCTCGGCAACAAGTACGGCGTGACCGAGAATGCTCTCGGAACGGACGAGGATGCGACGAAAGTGTCCTACGGCTTAAGCTCCGGCACCGTTTACTTCGACGACGTCATGCTCGTGAAGCTTGACGACGAAGCGGCTTACAATAAACTCGTCTACGGTATCGATAACGCGGACGACATCACCGCGGAGGAGATAGCGACCCTTCTCAAGGACGAATACGGTATCGACACCCCCGCAGAGGACGTGGCGGAACTCACCGTAGCCGATATCCGCAAAGCGAGAGAGAACAAAGCGGCGCAACTCAGCGCTCGCGGAGAAACCGCTTCCTATTACACCAATAACTACATCTTCAAAGTCGTCGAATATTACACCGATTCTTTCGACAATTACGAGGATAAAACCGATGACGGCAGCTATCTCGGATACACTCCCGCTTCCTACACTCACCATAACGCGAGCGGCGCGGAATCGGGTACCGACGACGAACCCAACATCGTCTACGGCGTATACGACAAGACCAAGATCGAAGACGCATTCGTGAGCTATCTCTGTTCCGAAGGCTACGCGCTCGCCGACTTCGGCGAAGAAGCGGTCAGGAATTTCCTTACCGCAAATCTGGGCGACAGCGGCAACAATATGTATCTCCTGCTCGCCAACGTTCAGGAAGCCGCGGGACAGTACTATCAGTCCTCCAGCTTCTCGATGAGCGCCACCTCGTACTACAAGATAACCTTCAAGGCGAAGCTTCTCGCGAACGAAGGAACCAAAGCGGAATTCCGTCTTGTATACGACAATACCAACGGATATTGGGAAACCCTTTATATCGATCCGGGTACCTCGATGCTTGAATATACGTTCTATTACTACAACGAGTCCGCGTCCTCTCACAGCATTTATCTTAACTACACGCTCGGCAGTAACGACGCTCAGGGCGACGCCGATAAGGTTGAGAACTACGTGGTAGGCATGCTCGCAATAGACGACGTTACCATCACCAAGCTCGAGGACGGCACCGAGTACGACGCTGCCGTGGCGGCAGTCGAGAACGGTTCAGCGGTGAGAACGGGCACCTATAAGACCGAAGCCGCTCCCGCCGACGACGGCGACGAGGGCGACGGCGACGAAGGCGGCGAAGACAAAGGCGACGGCGATAAAGAGATCAATCCGCAGGTCTGGCTGATCATCTCGTCCGTAGTCATCGGCGTAATACTGATCGCGGTCATCGTGATACTTTCTTACAGGAAACTCAAGGACAAGGTTTCCAAGAAGCTCAGAAAGACCAAAGTCGAGAGCAAAGTGCCCGTGGATATCGAAAACAAACAGATACAGGCGGCGCGTAAGAGCAAAGACCGCAAGAAGGACATCACTTCCGACGAGTACAACGACGATTGATCGGTATAAGTCGTCGAACGTCAAGTTTCAAGCGGCGTTCCCGTAGAAGGGGACGCCGCATTTTTTATGAATGATTCGCTCGGAGCCGCCTCAAATTTTTTTGTCTGCCGAGGAAATTGGGTATTTACTTTAGCGCGCCGAACCGTTATAATGAATATGTATGAAACTGACTTTTAAGCACGGTATTCACCCCAAGGAGAGGAAAGAGCTTTCGGCGGACTGCCCGATAGAGGTAATGCCCGCAGGCGAAAAGATTTACGTTCCGCTTACACAGCATATCGGCGCACCCGCCGAGATATGTGTGGCGGTAGGCGACTACGTCAAAGCGGGAACGCTTATCGGCAAAGCCGCGTCCTACGTTTCGGCAAACGTTTTCAGTTCCGTTTCCGGTAAAGTTTCCGCGGTTGTGCGCCGCGTGAACGCCGCGGGCAGGAAAATTCCGCACGTGGTCATCGACAACGACGGCGAATATGCGGAGGAAACGCTCCCGCCGCTTACCGAGCCTACGAGGGAGGAGATAATAGCGCGTTGCAAGGAAGCCGGCATCGTAGGTATGGGCGGCGCAACGTTCCCCACGCACGTCAAACTGGAAACAAAATCCCCCGTAAAAGCTTTGATAATAAACGGCTCGGAATGCGAGCCTTATATAACGACTGATTATCGTCTTATGCTCGAACGCCCCGAAAACGTAGTCGCGGGAATCAAACTGCTTGCGACGGCTCTCGGTACCGACACCGTGTTGGTAGGGATAGAGGGCAACAAGCGCGACGCCATCGACAGGATGATATACGCGACGGAGAACGACGAGGGCATACTCATACACGAACTTAAGACCAAATACCCGCAGGGCGGCGAAAAGCAACTCATTTACGCTCTTACCAAGGAAAAAGTACCAAACGGCGGGCTTCCTTCGGACGTAGGTTATATCGTACTCAATATTTCCACGGCTTACGCGGTATACGAGGCATGCGTGCTCGGAAGACCCTGTTATGCGCGTTTCATGACCGTTTCGGGAGAAGCCGTCGCCCGTCCCGCCAATCTGTACGTCAGGACGGGAGTGCCTTTCTCGGAAGTGGCGGAATACCTGGGAGTAAGCGAAGAATACGTCAAAGCCGTTTCGGGCGGTCCTATGATGGGGATTTCTCTAGCGAGCCTCGAACCCGTCGTCGGCAAAGGCAGCAGCGCTCTCCTGCTTCTGACGGAACGCGAGATACGCGCCGTTCAACCCACGCCCTGCATAAATTGCGCCCGGTGCGCTTCGGTGTGCCCGATGAATCTCATGCCGATGATGACCGACGCGCTCGTCTTGCAGGATAAGATCAAGGAAGCAAAAGGATTTTATCCGATGAGCTGTATAGAATGCGGTTGTTGCGCCTACGTGTGCCCCGCGAAAAGACCTCTCGTCCAGTCCCAGAGGCTGGCGAAGAAGCTTATCAGAGAACTTAAAATTTGAGCGGAGGGACTATGAAAGAAGAAAGTACCCGCAAACTGCTCGTATCCTCCTCGCCGCACGTCGGCAGCAACCTTACGACCGAAAAAATAATGTTGCACGTCATCATCGCGCTGAGCTTCTGTCTTATAGCGGGCGTGGTGATATTCGGCGTGTACAGCCTTCTCACGGTCGCGCTGTGCGTGGCGAGCTCGGTGTGCGGCGAAACGCTTTACAATCTCATTCGCAAAAGACCGAATACCGTCAAAGATCTTTCCGCGGTGGTCACGGGAATGATATTGGGGCTCAATCTTCCGCCTACGGTACCGTTCTATGTGCCGATAGCGGGGGGATTTGTGGCGATAATGTTCGTCAAAATGCTTTTCGGCGGCTTGGGCAGGAATTTTGCAAACCCCGCGGCTACGGCGCGCGTTTTCCTTCTCCTTTCCTGGAGCACGCAGATGATGGAGTATATCCGTCCCATAGATTACGCTTCGGGCGCGCTTACCGTCAAGGACTTTTTCGTCGGTTTCGTCGATAACGCCGCTTACGTGACGAGCGCCACGCCGCTCGCCGACGTGAAAAGCGCCGCAGGCACCGGTAACGTCGAGGTCAACCTTCTCGATATGTTCCTCGGCAATATCCCCGGCACTATAGGAGAAGTCTGCGCCGTTGCCATAATCGCCGCGGCGATATATCTTATCGCTTTCAAGATAATCGATTGGAAGATACCGCTCACGTATTTTGCGGGAATAGCTCTTTTCAGCCTCGTTTTCTATAAGAACGGCTGGAATTTCATACTGCCCAACCTTCTCGGCGGCGGCGTTCTTTTCGCGGGCGTGTTCATGCTCACCGATTACGCCACTTCCCCGAATACGCGCGCGGGTACGATAATATTTGCGGCGGGCGCTGCGTTGCTCACCATACTTATCCGCCGTTACGGCGGTATGAACGAGGGCGCGAGCTTCGCGATACTTCTCATGAACCTGCTCGTTCCGCTTATCGATAAAGCCTGCAAACCGCATCCCTTCGGATACCGTAAGCCCCCGAAAGTCAAAAAAGAAAAGAAGGAGGCGGCGCTATGAAAAAACTGAACGTTTCCAAAGAAAGCGTGCGCATAGTGGTCTGTCTCGGCGTGATAGCCTTGGTGGCGTCGCTGCTTCTCGCGGTGGTAAACTTATTCACGCAGGTGGACGAAGCCGCGGAACTCCGTAAGGCGATAGGGGAAGTTTACGCGGAGGCGGAGATAGAAAGGGAAGTCGATCTTAAAGATTTCGAGAATACGGACGGGACGGAAGTGCTTAACGTATTCGTAGCCGACGACGGCGCGTATATCATTCTTACCCACGTTGCCAAAGCCGACAAAGTGGGCTATAACGCCGGAGGCGTAAGCATGCTCGTGATCATTAAGGACGACGAGATAATCAAACTGAGCGGTTACAGTCATTCCGAAACGCCGGGGCTCGGCGCAAACGCTTTCAAAGACAAACATCTCGATCAATATATAGGACTTACGACGGACCGCTTCGACGTTTACGAAGGCGAGCAGATAGTAGCTCCCGACGGCGGTTACTTCACTCCCGTCAAAGTCACCAGCGCCACTTATACCACCAACGCGGTATTCCTCGCGGTGAAGGCTTCCGTGCGCGCTTACGTAATACTCACGGGAGGTATGTAAATGGCTAAAGACGCGACCCGCAATCTCCGTGAAACCTTCGAACCGCTCACTTCGGGCGTGTTCAAGAATAACGCTACCTTCCGACTGGTGCTCGGGACCTGTCCCACGCTCGCCGTTACGACGAGCGCGATCAACGGGCTTTCGATGGGGCTCGCGACCACCTTCGTGCTCGTGTGCTCCAACGCGATAGTTTCGCTTTTGCGGAACTTCATTCCGCGCAAAGTGCGCATACCCGCGTATATCCTCGTCATAGCCACCTTCTCCACGCTCGTGCAAATGATAATGCGCAAGTGGCTTCCCGACCTTTACGATTCGCTGGGACTTTTCTTGTCCCTCGTCGTCGTCAACTGTATATTGCTCGCGCGGGCGGAGAGCTTCGCCTCCCTCAATCCCGTATTGCCATCCGTATTGGACGGCATAGGGATAGGGCTCGGCTTCGCTTTCTCGCTCACATTGCTCGGTATGATACGCGAATTCCTCGGCGCGGGCGCGCTGTTCGGATACGAATTCACGGCGCTCGTCGAAGCGGGACTGCCGATGACGATATTCATCCTGCCCGCAGGCGGCTTCCTCGTATACGGCTTCATGATGGTCATATATAACGCCGCGGTGAAAGCCGTGGAGAACGCGCTCAAAAAGCGTGCCGAAAACAAAGACAACGATAACGACGGCGTTCCGAAGAATAAGAACGGGGAACCGATACCGCTTATTCTGGAACCCGAAACCGGTGACGACGCCATAGAAGCGTTGAACAGGGAAGGAGGGGACGCATAATGCCGTACGTATTGCTCATAGTCATCAACGCAGTATTCGTCAACAAC
>JADINF010000033.1 GCA_017694145.1 Candidatus Stercoripulliclostridium pullicola | reverse complement strand
TGCATCAGGAATTTGACCGCTTCGCCGTCAGTCAGAGGGTCTTCGACGCCTTCGTTGTATTTATCCAGCGCGTTCCGGATAAATCCCAATTCCTCCGAGAGAAAAATATCGTCGAGCCAAATAACGGAACTTACACCGTTAACGGACTCGACGTCACTTTTGAATGCCATCATTTCTTCTATATCCGCGCCTGAAAGCATGACGGTTGCGTTACCGCCCTCGCCGAATTCGGAGTACATGGTGTCGAGCCCCTGTTTAAGAGAGCTGTCGGAAGGCAAATACACCGTATCGGCGTAATTTACTTCCACGAAGAACGCACCCACCGCAGACGCGACCATGCACAGCGCGAATACAATGGTGATCCATAACCTTTGTTTAACTATAAAAGTGGAGAACTTCCTCATTTCCGTTCGGGCTCCTTCACATATAATCTTCCTTTCATATTTCCGAAATAGAATACGAGCAATCTTATGAATTGCGCGGATTGAACCTCGGGTTCGCATTTCGTTATAATGGCGATAATGCCTTCCGTGACGCTTCGGGCGACTATGCGGACGAATACCTCGTCATCTTCCGCCAATCCGCTCAAAACGCCTTCTTTAAGCATTCCGTACACCGCGTCGGCTGTTTTCGCCACAAACCCGGCATAGGGCGAACCTTCGCTTTTTTCTATCAATAACGTTATCCCGTCGCGATGCGCCGCGGAAAGGCTCGCAAGCTCTTCGGCTATTTCGCCTATGAGCTCCACGGGCGTGTCCTCGCCGGACACGGTGCCGCCCTTCCTGAGCCACTTCTCGAATATCCTTCTTTCCGCATTCGCGGTTTCCTCGTAAGCCGCGCCGACTATCGCTTCGAACAACGCTTCTTTACTCTTGAAATATCTGTATAGGTTACCTATCGGCACGCGCGCTTTACTGCTTATCTGCAGCATGCTGGCACGATAAAATCCGTACTTGAGGAATTCGCCGTAAGCAGCGCATAGGATCCTGTTTCTGACTTCCTCTTTCTGATACTGCATAGCGTCCTCTCCGAAAAGCGAGAATATATATTCTCTTTTGAATTTTATTATATCGCGTACGCGCAAGCGTTGTCAACCGGTAACGGTAAGTTATCGAAAATAATTATATAAAAATCATAGCCGCAAAGCTATCACGGGGCGCAAGCCGTGAGAAGCGGAAACGGTGTCCTCGTAATACTCTCCGTATTGCCCGCCCGAGCTTACCATAGCCGCCGAAGTAGCCGCTTTGCCGGGGGTGGCGAGCCACCAGGCGGAATAATAGTCGTTACCTATTTTACTTACGTCTATCCCGTCCGCGATAAGGTATTCCGTAGGCGAAACGGTCATCATATAGCCTTCGGCTTCTTTAAGGTCGTAAACGTCTATCTGTTCGCGCGTCAAAAGTCCTACGGCGTCCGCGCCCCCCTCGAGATAAGAGCTTTCGTATTCCGTGAAGAGCGACTCTTTGAAACTTCCGTTAAGATATGCCTTGACGGAAGAATATCCGAAATCGTTGGCTTTTTCGCCGCTTACGAGCAGCCCCGTGGTGGAATTGAAAGAGCCTGCGGGATTATAGACGGCGGCTCCGAGCACGTTCTCGGCAAGTAAAAGCGCGACTCCGTCGGTTATCTCGAGGATACGCCACTTGACCGGGGAATACTCGAAGAAATATTCCTTGCCGGCTTCTATCACGGCTCCGTCGTGAAGCTTACGCCCGGCCGCCGCTTCTGCGGCGATCATGCAAACGTATTTTTTATCGTTATAGGTATAGAAACCGTCGGCGTCCGCGGTAATGGTGCCGCTCGCTTTGAGATTGGTAAGCGCGTTGTTGAGACCGGCGTCCGCCGCTTCGTCGGCGGCGTGCCCGAAATACACGTATTCTTTACCGTTCTCCGTAACACGCGTATAGTACGGTTCGGGCAGATCGTCCTCCTCTCCGACGTCGGAACCGTCGGAACCTCCGGCAGGCGGATTGTCGTCGCCCGCGGGCGGTGTTTCCGCATTCACGCACGCCGAAAGGAACGCCGCGATCAAAAGGATCGCGGCGAGCAATAATGCAATGGACGTTATCGCTCTACCCGTTCTTCCGCGCATACCGATAGTTTAACACATTTCTCGCGTGCGCGCAATCGCGCGGGAGCGTATCCTACTTATATTTACTTATTTATTATTGAAAGTCTGCGCCCGCAACGCGCTTGTGCCGAAGGTAGCTTGCGTTCAACCTTTCTTCGCTGAGGACAGGCAACGCAATTCCTCTATCGCCTCGCGACAGGCTCTCGGCGCTCCCGAGGGTATGGCGGATCCTATGTCGAACACCTTGCGGAACAAAGCCGTTTTACGAGCGTTGCTCATCTGGAAACAGGACACAAGGTCGGTTACGGCTTCCTTATAATCTCTGTTCGCGGCGAATACGCAGTTATCTATCACCACCGTCACTTCGCTTCCGTCGTAAACGATCTCCACTTCGTTCGGAGCGGACTTCCGTCTTGCGCCGTTGACGCTTACCTTACCCGAAACAACGTCGCGGAAATTAAGATATATAAGCCTTTCCGCGGGTATCATGCGTTTGTTACCCTCGGTAAACATGGTGAAGATCAGTTTGTTGCCGTTTCTCACGAGCTTCATGCGGGTCAGAGCATACACGCCTTTTACGTAAGCCTCGGAGTCGCCGTCGTCGTCATACATGTCGAAAGAGCCGTCGCCCGAATACAACCAGATTTCCAGAGGCTGTTTGAGCGACAGATCGTTGCTGTCGGCGTTGCGATAAAGGGGAATTATCGAGCCCGCGCGCGCAAAGACCGGTTCGTCCTGAAGGTCGCGATATATCCTGTATTTGCCGGGAGCGTAAATCCTTCCCGTGAAAATATCGGTATACCTTTCTCCCTCCGGCACCCAGAGGTCCGTCCCGGCAAGACCGGCGCGTCCGTCCGAATGCTCCGTAACGGGCGCCACGACGAGCTCGGTACCGAAAGAATACTGGTTACGCGCCCTGTAAGCTTCTTCCTCGTCGTAGGAATAATACATCGGCTCGCACAACGCGCGGCCTTCGGTGTGCGTAAGGTAGTTGATCGAATAAATATACGGGATCAGCCTGTGTCTGAACCTCAGATAGTCTATAGCGATCTTCTCGACGTATCCGCGGCACTTCCAGGGCTCCTTGCCCATGAATTCGTTAGAAGTGGAATGCAGTCTGTTGACGGGACTGAATACCCCGAACTGAAGCCATCTCAAATAAAGCTCGTCGTCCTTGTAACCGCGTTGGTGCCCGCCTATATCGTGGCTCCACCAAGTGTATCCCGCGTTGGTCGCGGTAGCCGTCATGTACGGCTGAAAACGCAGGCTTCTCCAGTTGATCATAGTATCGCCGCTGAAGCCTAAAGGGTATCTGTGGCTACCGATTCCCGCATATCTTGAGAGAATTAACGGACGTTTGCCGCTGTCCTTCTGATCAAGCATGTGATAGTGATTCAATCCCCACAGCGGGTCGAGCCCCGGCACGTCGGAGTTCTTGCCCTGCTGCCAGTCTATCCACCAGAAGCGCACGCCTTCGTTCTCGTAAGGACGGTGTACGACGTCGAAATACGCTTCGAGGAACTTCTCGTCGCCGAGCCTGAAAGGCACGACTTCCTTTTTTGCGGGATCTTTTCCTACCACGGCGCAGACGTCCTTGTAACAGTCCTCGAAAAATCTTATCCCCTGCGCGGGATGTATGTTCAGAGTTACTTTGAAGTTACGGTCGTTAAGCCATTTGAGAAGCTCTCGGTAATCGGGGAAGAGCTCTGTATTCCAGCTATATCCGGTCCAGCCCGACATGTGACGGTAAATAAGTTTGTCGCGAAGATTGTCCGTAGGTATCGCTCTTGCCGCCGCTCCGAACTTCTCCGTCACGTTCACCCAGTGCCAGTCCATATCTATGGTCGCGACGGTAACGGGTATCTTCTCGTCGATGAAGCGTTGCATGAGCGCGCGGTATTCTTCCTGCGTGTAAGCCTTATATCTGCTCCACCAGTTGCCGAACGCGAACTTAGGCACCAACGGCGTAGCTCCCGTCAATTTGTAGAAATCGCTTATGCACTCGCGGTAACGGTTGCCGTAAGCGAAATAATATTTGTCGGTACATTTCTCGCGAGCGAGTATCGCTTCGCCTTTCAGCACGAGCGAACGCGAATCGTCGAGTACCGCAACGCCTCTTCTGGATACGAGTCCGCGCTCGAGCGGCACCGCGCCCGAGCACATATCGAGCGTACGGCGCGTGCCGCGCAGATTGCCGCTTGCGTAATTTTTTATCTTGACGCCGTTTTCTCCGACGATATAAACCACTTTGCCGCTCTTTACGTTCACCGCAAAACGCACCTTGCCCGTATCTATCACGGCAAGCGCGCCTTTCTCGGCAACCGTGAAAGTCGGTCGCATGAAATCGCGGTACCATACGCATTGAGTGGCTTCGTCGGTGAATTCTCCCGTTTCCACCCTAATAAGATAAGGCGTGAGCACGCTCACGCGCACGCTACCGAAAATAACGGTCTGTTCCGGGACCGTTTTCGAGGCTGTGGCAATGTTGAATCTTCGCATATCCTTCTCCTTAAGCGTCGCGGCTTCTTGCCGCGTCTTATTTATTATAGAATACTCCTCGGCATTTTTCCATAGCCGAACGGATTTTAATTTACGGATTCAGGTTTTGCTCCGCCGGCGTGCCGTCGGGCTCTATCGAGCGCATCGATTTACGGAAACGGAAGAAAAAGAGTATCGCCGTGAAAGTTACCGCCAAAGCGTCCGCTACGGGCTCCGCGGCAAAGACCGCGGAGGCTTTATCGGCGGTAATAACGGCGGGCATTATGTAGATGAGCGGAAGAAGAAGCACGAATTTCCTCACCACCGCCACCAGTATCGAGGCTTTGGCGTTGCCTATCGCCACGAAAGTCATCTGACACGCCATCTGCACTCCCATCATGAACATCGCCGCCATATAGATGCGGAGAGCGCGCGAAGTATATTCGATAAGCGTTTCGCCGGACGTGAACATCGCGGCGAAAGCCTCCGGCAACGACATCGCGAAGATATACAATACCGAAGCGTACGTTACGCTTACGCCAAGCAGACGTTTGAAAGCGGCTTTGACGCGGGCGGAGTCCTTTGCCCCGAAGTTGTAGCTAACTATCGGCTGAGCTCCCTGACCGAGTCCCTGAAGGGGCAAAAGCGCGAATTGCATGACGCTGCTAGCGACGGTCATCGCTCCCACGGCTATGTCGCCGCCGTAACGCTGAAGGGAGGAATTGAAGCATACGAGAATGACCGATTCGCTCGACTGCATCACGAACGCGGACAGTCCCAGCGCGAGCGCGGGAAGTATTATTTTCGGTTCGGGCTTGAGATATCGAAGCCTTATTTTTAGCGTCGTGCGCTTGCCGAAAAGGAATACGAGCACCCACGCGCAGGAAGCCGCCTGAGAAATTACGGTCGCTATGGCGGCGCCCTTCACGCCCATACCGAAAGCGAATATGAACACGGGATCGAGCGCTATATTGAGCACCGCGCCGATGAGCACGGAAAGCATACCCGTGGCGGCAAAGCCCTGCGCCGTAATAAAAGCGTTCATGCCGAGGGTAAGCTGTACGAATATCGTGCCTATCGCATAGATATTCATATAGTCCGCGGCATAGTCTATGGTATTTTCGCTCGCGCCGAAAGCGAGCAGGAACTCTCTGTTCCATATAAGCAATATTGCGGTGAGCGCCGACGAGATAACTATCTGCGTAACGAAACAGTTGCCGAGCGTTTTTTCGGCGGAAACGTTGTCGCCCGCACCCATGAAAATGGAAGCGCGCGGCGCGCCGCCGTTGCTGATGAGGGCGGCGAAAGCGGAAACTATCATTATGAGCGGCAGACAAACGCCTAGTCCCGTGAGCGCGAGATCGCCCGTTTCGGGAATATGCCCTATGTATATGGGTCCACGATGTTGTAGAGCATGTTGATGATCTGCGCGACCACCGTGGGAAGCGCGAGCCTGAAAAGAAGCTTACCTATCGGTTCAGTTCTGAGAAAATCCTTATTGTCGTTCGCCCGTGCAGTATGTATCATATCGTTACCGTATCGCCCGCGGCGAGATAGGTAAGCCGCGAGCCCATTATTTCTTTCATCAAGCCGTATGCGCGTAAACCCGTACAATGCCCGGTATAATACGCGGCGCCGGTTGCTTCGAGCGCTTCCGCGAGCCTTGTGATGCGTGCGTTACCCTCTGCGTCGTCCGCTTCGCCGTTTATGTGGAAGCCGCCTAGACGACGTCGGGACGAAACTTATTTACGATGTTCAGGATACCTTTATGCGAACATCCGCTCACCAAAACGAGTTTTTCTCCCTCGCGTAGCAGAAGATACCTTTCGTGTTCGAAGTCGTCCCTAACGAGTCCCGAGGCGGTCAGCGTACAGAGTCCCTCGCCTCGCACGGGATAGTGTATATCCTCCTTCCGTAAAGAAACGATCTCGGCGTTCTCACAGAGTTTAGCGCTTTCACCCACATAAACGAAGCGGTCGCGGAAACGTTCTTTCAGTCTCCTGTCAAGTCCCGCGTATTTCCGACCGCCGCGCGAGTATCTTTCGCCGAATATTTCTTGCGCGGCGTAAACTTCGGCTTTCGGATTCGCCGCGAAGAAGCTTTCCAGTCCGCCGCCGTGGTCGTAATGATCGTGGGAGAGCATCGCGTAATCCGCCGCCGATATATCCGCTCCGGAGATCGCGGCGTTTCTCATGAACGCGGCGCTCGCGCCGAAATCGATAATTATTTTTTCTTTGCCGCATTCGATATAAAGCGAGAGTCCGTGTTCCGCTTCGTATCCCGCCGCCGCTACGTCGTCGATAAGCGCCGTTATCCTCATGCGTCTTTTCCCCTCGTCCCGAGCTCCGCTTCCGCAAAGCCGATATGCTCCCTTCCGCTAAGCATATACGCTTTATTGCGCGCGTTGAAGTACAGGCGCAGTTTATCGCCCGTTTTCACGAGATGCGAAGCGTATACGAACTGCGCCATCCAGTCGCTTCCCGCGCATACGCACGGCTCGAGCAAAGTCCTCGCGAATTCGAAATTCACTCCGTCCGCCGAATACAGAAGCTGTATCGCGGACTTACTCTTACCGTCTTCACGGTAGATACCGTTCTGCACTCCGGCATAACAGTCCTTCAGCTTATAAACTTTCAGACAGCCGCAACACAGATTGAAAAACCTGCTCCGCTCGTCGGGGTATATGATCGGCGAAGGGTATTTTACATAGCCTCGCAGGGGCTCGTCACTTTCCGCAAGGCAGATATACGCGGGTTCGGAGAAACCGCAGTCGTCTATGAACGTGAGCCCCGCCGAATAATAAAGTCTGTATTTGCCGCCTTCCTTGAGGAGAAAAGGATTGGACAGCGAATGTCCGTTCCTGTCCGTCCTTTCGTAAGGCTTATCTACCGTCAGAACGGGTACGGGCTTTGAAAAATGCTTCAGATCCTTGCTCGTCACCGCATAAATATCCGACTCCCACTTCCCGCCGAAAAGTCCTTTCGCCCGAGTAAGAAGGGGTTTAAGCCTTTCGTAAAATATATGATATACGCAGTCGATCTTCTTGACGTCCGCCCTCATCGCGCGCGGTATCGCGCGCTTGCCTTTGCCGAAAGAGATACCGTCGTCCGAAACGAACACGCGCACGCCCGCGAGCGAATGTGCCAGAAGATACCACTTCCCGTCGTGGGACTCGTCCGGCGTTACCACCGACGGATCCGCGATCACGGGATCGAAAAATCCACTGCGTATAACGGGATTACCCGCATATAACTCGAATTTCGCCTCTTCGAGCTCTTTGAACGTCAGATCGAGCAAGCTCATTGCGCGTCCCGTCCTTCCGCTTCGCCCGTTCCCGTTTCCGTAGCTCCCGCCGCTTCCGCTTTAAGCGCGTGCGGAGTCATTTCCTCGGGCTTTGCTCTGTTAAGAAGCACTACGGGTATCACCGCGAAAAGCACTATCACCGCCGCTATCAGGAACATATACGGGGTATAGTTGTATATGGGG
>JADINF010000003.1 GCA_017694145.1 Candidatus Stercoripulliclostridium pullicola | reverse complement strand
GACTTTGACCGTATATTCTCCTTCTTTCGGTACGGATACCGTGAAAGTAACGGCTTTTCCTTTGCCGCTCACGTTGCGGACAAGCCCTTTGCCGGACGCGGCGTAATTTATTTTGTAAAGCGCGTTAGCTCTTTCTTTTCTGTCGAGTCCCACGTATTCGGCGCATTCCGCTTCGTATCTCGTCCCTTCGGCGCAAATCGGCGTTACCGAAACGCTTACCCGCGGCGTAGCCGAAAGCGTTATGCGATACGCTTTGTCTTCGCGTATGTTTTCAAGTTCTATCCGCGCGCCGCCTTCGGTAACTTTTACGGCGAACGGAGCGCATTTCGACGGCGCGGTAGTCGCGTATCCGAGCCCGGAATATTCGATATACTCCTTTTCCGCGTAAAGCACGGCGGCGTTTTCAAGCCCTTTAAGCGTGTTTACGTTTCTGAGTTCTATGCTTGCTTTTCCGTTTCCTCCGCCCGCGATAACCGTTATCAGACGTTTTTCCTCGTCGTAAGATGTCACGGCGCGGAAACGCGACTTGATCGGCTCGGCGTTCGTCGCGCGATAGGTGTTTCCGCGCATTTCGCCGTACCGGTGATACAACCACCATGCCGCCGCGGGAGCGTCGTTGTCGGCGGCGAGTTCTCCGAGGTTGTCGGCAAGTCGCCAGAACGCTATGCACGCCGAAACTTTTTTACTTTCGAACATCGATATGTATTGCACCATTTTACCCGGTACGCCGTTGTCGCACATCTGACCGTATTCGCTTATACATATTTCGATGGGAGAAAGTCCCAGTTTTTGTTCGAGCGCGCGGTAGGCGTCGTAATTCTTTTCAAAACGGTAATAGGAATGTTTGCTCAGCTCGTGCCATATAGTTATGTCCGGCAAACAATCGTTTTCTATACAGAAGCGGAGAAAATCTTCCATATATTCCTCGTTGTAATTCATGAAACCGGGACCCGCGATTTTGATATCCGCGGAATATTCGCGTATAACTTTGTAGACCGCCAGCCAGTCGGCGTAGAAGAGCTTACGGGAAGCTTCTTTGCGGAAATCCCCGTACCATTTGCCGTTTTCGTTCTCGTTGAAAGGGCAGCACGCCGTCTTGTCCGCAAAGGGTTGTCCGAGTATAAGGGGCATGGCGAAGCGTACTTTTGCAAGAAAATCCTCTTGTCCTTCGTAAACGTAGTACCAATCGGGGAAAAGATCCTGAAGATAGACCATCAGGCGGCGACCGCCCGCGGACATAAAAGTTTCCGCTGTATCGAGAAGATCGCCTACCGGATGTTGCTTGCCGCCGGGGACTTTACAGACCGCGACGTCGGGTGCGAGCGCTTTGAGGAGATTTCGGGAGGGGACGTCTTTTTCCGCCATTCCGTACAGCCAGCCCGTGGCGCAGTGAGATACTTTTCCTTCGCACTCGGAATAATCTATGGTCAGCGAATGGGAGCGTTTTTTGCGCAAGCGGATTTTCGTCGCGTAAAAAGTCGCCGCGACTGCCGCGGCGAACGCGCACAGGATAACGCATATTGAAATTATAACGGCGGGCATAGGCTCCTCCTCTTAATGAAAGGATATCAAATTTTGCAATTCGGAGCAAGATATAATGCGATTTTTGTTGAAATCGGATAATAAATAAATTATAATAAAATAAATTAAATACGGATGAAGGGAAATATGAACGATAATCTTGCCGCAAATATTGCAGGTCTGACTGCGGAAGAAGTCAGCGCGCGTATTGCAGAAAAAAAGGTAAACGGCGACGTCAACGTCAAGACCAAGAGCGTCGCGCAGATTTTGCGGACGAACATTTTCACTTTTTTCAATATACTTTTTGCGGTCATCGGCGTAATAATGGCGTTTTTCATCACGCACGATTTCGAGGGGCTCGCTAATTACGGATATCTTCTCGTGGCGATAGTCAACTGTCTTATCGGTATAGTGCAGGAGCTTATGGCGAAGCGGACGATAGACAAACTGTCGTTACTGTCGGCGCCCAAAGTGATCGCGATACGAGACGGGGCGGAAACTGAGATCATGCTCAAAGACATCGTGCTCGACGACGTCATCAAACTGTCCGCGGGCGATCAGATCTGCGCGGATTCGGTGGTGATAGAAGGTAAACTGGAGGTCAACGAAGCGCTTATTACCGGCGAATCCGATCCCGTGGCGAAAAGCGAGGGCGAGGAGCTCAAAAGCGGCTCTTTCGTTATAAGCGGAACGGCATACGTGCGCGTCATACATATCGGCAAAGACAATTACGCGGCTAAAATAACGGAGAGCGCCAAAAAACTGAAGGCGCAGAACAGCGAAATATACCGCAGTCTGATGAAAGTCATCAAATTCATGTCGATAATAATCGTTCCGATAGGCATAGCGTTATTCTGCGTCAAGTATTTCGCGCATGGCGCGGACGAACTCAACGCAACCGTTCTGACGGTATTGGGTACTCTTATAGGCATGATCCCGAGCGGACTCGTAGCTCTTACGAGCGCGGTATTCTGCGTAAGCGTATTGAGACTTGCGCGGCATCACGCGCTTGCGCAGGATCTGTATTGTACCGAAGCGCTCGCGAGGGTGGACGTGCTGTGTCTCGATAAGACCGGCACCATTACCGAAGGCTGTATGGAAGTAACCGGCATAGTGCCGAAAGCCGCAGACGCGGACGAAACCATGCGCATGATGAAAAAGCTCACCGCCAATATCGGCGACGGCAATCCCACGTCGCAGGCGATAGCCGCGTATGCTAAAGACGCGGAGTGCGACGAGCGGGCGGAAGAAGTGATACCTTTCTCGAGTGCGCGTAAGTGGAGCGGAGCCAATTTCAAAGACGGCGCGCTCGTTATGGGCGCCGCCGAATTTGTATTCGGCAAGCTCAAAAAAGCGCTAGTTAAAGAGCTGGAAGATTATTCGGCTCTGGGGTTGAGAGTTCTGGTCATAGCAAAATCCGATAAGCGAATAGAGAACGAAAAACTCCCCAAAGGTCTTACGCTCGAAGCGATAGTATTGATCGCGGACAAGATACGCGAATCTGCCCCGAGCACTCTGAAATATTTCGACGAACAGGGTGTCGCTATCAAGATAATTTCCGGCGACAACCCTGTCACTGTAATGAGCGTCGCTAAACGTGCCGGCGTGAAAAACGCCGATCAGTATGTCGACGCGACGACTTTGGTTACCGAAAACGACATTTACGAAGCCGCGGAGAAGTATACCGTATTCGGCAGGGTAACGCCGGACCAGAAACTTCAGCTCGTCAAAGCGCTTAAAGCGCATAAGCACGTGGTGGGTATGACAGGCGACGGTATCAACGACGTTATGGCTCTGAGGGAGTCCGACTGCTCGATAGCGGTGGCGTCCGGCTCGGACGCGAGTAAGAACGTCAGTAAACTCGTTCTGCTCGACTCCGATTTCGCGAGTCTGCCCAAGGTGGTTGCGGAAGGCAGACGCTGTATCAACAACCTTCAGCGAAGCGCGAGCCTTTTCCTTATCAAGACCATTTACAGCACGCTTTTCGCGTTGATATTCATGATTCTTTCCGCGGACCTTCCGTTTTTGCCGAAAAACCTTACGCTCATCGGCTACATCACTATAGGGCCGCCCGCTTTCGTGCTCGCGCTCGAACCGAACAAAGAGATAGTCAAAGGCAAATTCCTCTCGACCGTTTTGCGGAATTCCATGCCCGTTGCCTTCACTATAGTGATCTCGGTGGTGATCATATTCCTTGTTTCGCCGTTAATGAATATTTCGCCCGAGCAACTCTCCACGGTTTCGGTCATCGTTACGGTGGCGGTGGGATATATATTCCTTATCAAGCTCTGCCTTCCTTTCACCTGGATACGAATTACGCTACTCGTGCTGTTGCTCGCTCTGTTCGTGGTAAGTTTCTTCCTTCCCGTGACGCGCGCCTTCTTCGGACTCTGCGATACCTATAACGCGGATATGTTCATATTGGCGTTGCCGACTATCGCGGGCAGCGTGATAATCTTCGTCGGTATGCAGCATCTTTTCAAACACGTGAGGCTTCCCGAAAGATTCCGTAACAAAATAGAAAACGCCATCGAAAAATGATATTACTCACCGCACTTACGCGCCGCGTAAAGGAACGCATAAACCGTAGTATCAAAAAACGGGACCGACAAGTCCCGTTTTTCTATTATTCCGAAGGATGTTTTCTTATTCTTGGCAGTGGTTTTTATTTCAGTTCGTCCAAAGAAAACTTCGTAAATTTGATGTTTTCGTGTTTGGTGCAGTCCTCGTACAATACTCCGACAGTACCGTCTTTAAGTATCTGCGCCGAAGAATATACGAATTCGCCCTCCGTTATCGTGAGCGACTTCGGGAAGGTCTTGCCTTCGTCGAGGGAGAGTCTCGCAACGCCTTTTTCGCGTTTCTCGGTGGAAGCAGCGTTTACCGTAAGTATTGCGTACTTCCCTTCGTATTCGCAAGCGATAGCCGTTATCTGGCAGACGCAGTGCGGCAGATCTTCGCAGAATTCGGGTTCCGTCCATGTCGCGCCGCCGTCGGTCGAACGCGATACGTATATGCGGCGTTTGGGATGATGGTTGCGCATGAAGCACAGAAGATCGCCGCTCGGAAGTTCCACGACCTGGCTTTCCGTAAGGTAGGTGCGCATGGGCATTATGATGGGCTTGTCGGCGGGATAACGCCCCTTTATGGGAGGAGTCGCGCCGCGCGTCCAGGTCTTGCCGTGATTGTCGGAATATATTACGGCAGAAGTGAGTTTCATCGGAAGTTTCGCAAGTCCGTAGTATATCGGGAATACAAGTCTGCCTTTATATTTGCCGTGCTTTATCTGTATGCCGTTGGCGGGTCCCGAGCCTATGAAGTGATAGTTGTCCGCTTTGAGCGAAGGATTGAGATGTACGGGCTCCGACCAGGTCTTGCCGTGGTCTTTGGAACTTATAAGCATAAGATAAGAGGTACGGTGCACGCTCAGACCGCCTTCGCGGGTCAATACGTTGCCGCCCTCATAATTGCCGTCTTTGTCTACTTTTATTCCTGTGGGCTGTCCCTTGCGGTAAAGCTCTCCGTCGCGCAGAATGTATTTTTTGCCTCCGCCGCGCACTATGATACCGCCGTCCTCGAAGCCCGTTCCTTTGGCGCAGTTAAGTATGCCTATTCCCGCGGGAGTCATGGAGTAAAGCATGAATATCGTGTCCGTCTCGCCGTCGTACAGAAGCGCGGGATCTATCGCCGCAGAAGAATGTTGTTTGTCTTTTCCCTGCATTTTTACGGCGGTGATCTGCTCGGACCACGTTTCGCCGTTATCGGTAGAGATCCTCACGACTTTGTCGATACGGTTGGGATTGTCGGCGCATGTAAAGAATCTTTCGTCGGCGCACGCAACGAGGGTACCGTCGTCGGTAACGACCAACGAAGGGATGCGGTAGTTATCGGCGTTGCCGAATTGTCTGTCAAAAACGATGATGGGTTCTTTCATAATGCCTCCTACGGAAATCGGTAATAAAATTATACAATATTTCCGAACATAATGGAAGCGCTTTTATAAAATATGGAAAATACAATACAATTTTACGCACGTTTATGGTAAAATAGCGGTACGGAAAAGAGGAGAACCTTCGATATGAAAATTGCTGTTATCGGCGGCGGAGGAGTGAGGTCGATGTTTCTTGCCAAGAGTCTTGCTCAGGCGGCGGCGAGGTTAAAGATAGACGAACTCCGTTTCATGGACAACAACCCTGATAAACTGGGTATATACGGCAAAATGGCGCGCAAAGTGGCGGCGCTCAACGCGCCCGAGCTGAAATTCACGTTGACGGCGGACGCGGAAGAAGCCGTGAGCGGCGTCGATTACGTCATAACGACTATACGAGCGGGCGGCGACGAGATGCGGGTGCGCGACGAGCGCGCCGCGCTCGACGAAGGAGTTATCGGGCAGGAAACCGTAGGCGCCGCGGGATTGTCGTTCGCGATGCGCTCTGTGCCGCAACTGACGAAGTATTGCGAAGCGGTGCGCAAATACGCCAAAGAAGGTGCGAAGGTATTTAATTTTACCAATCCCGCGGGACTGGTAGCGCAGGCTTTAAGGGACGCGGGATACGATTTTACATTCGGTATCTGCGACGCGCCGAGCGGTATGCTCCGCGAATTCGGTAAGCTTTACGGCGTTACCCCCGACAGAGTGAGCGGCGAAATGTACGGGCTCAATCACTGTTCGTTTTTCCGTAACGTATATGTGGACGGACGGGACGTCATGAAAGAACTCGCCGTAAGCGACGAAGCCTACGCAAAGACCGATCTCAGATATTTCGACAAAGCCACGGTAGCCGCGGCTGAAGCCCTTCCGAACGAATATCTGTACTATTACTATTACCCGGAACGCGCTTACGCCAATATCGTCGCGGGAAGCGAAACGCGCGGAGAGCTCATCGCGCGGGTCAACAAAGCGATGACGGAAGCGCTCAAACGCATAGACGTCGAAAAGGAGTTCGACGAAGCGCTCCGCATTTACGGAAGATACTACGGAGAGCGCGAGAGAATGTACATGGCTAACGAAACGGGCATATCCCGCGGGATACCGTGGAGCTTCGATCCCATGAGTCGCGACGACGGCGGTTATGCGGGAGTTGCGCTCCGTTACATAGAGATAGTCGCGGGCGGCATACCGCAGACGATGATACTGTGCGTGCCCGCGGAGGGCGCCGTGCCTTTTGCCGAAGCCGGCGACGTGGTGGAGATAACGGCGCTCGTCACGAAAGACGCGGTTATACCTCACCGCTTCGAGAATATCCCCGAAGTCAACATGCGTCTGTTGAAAGCGGTCAAAGAGTACGAAAGGAGAGCGGCGCGCGCCATACTTACGGGAAGCCGCGCGGAAGCGGTCGAAGCGCTAAAATGCAATCCTTTGGTAGCCGAGGATACAATATCCCGCAAATTAGTAGATAAGTATATAGAATACAACAAGGAATTCGGAGTAGTATGGAAAGGCTGATTAAGAAGATAGGCGCGGTGTCAATGACCAACGTCGACCTCGTATATAAAGGCTTGCCGCGCTGGATGCGCGAAGGAGAGGAGCTGTATTCGGAAGGCTTCGAGATGCTGCTCGGCGGGGGTTATCCCGCGACTCTCATACATCTTGCGGGTCTGGGTTTCGAGTGTAAGCTTTGCACATATCTCGGCAAGGACGTTTTCAGCGAATTTGCCTGCCGCGAAATGCGCTCCTACGGGCTTGAGCCCGTGAACGTTTACCGAGGAGACGGCGTGGGAGTCAATCTCTCTACGGTCATGCTTACTCCCGGCGAGCGCACCATCGCCACGTACACCGCGGGGGAGGCTTCCTGCGCGGAAACGGAAGAAAAGATTTATAACGCGCTCAAAGGGAGCGAACTCGTGCTCGCCGAACCTTTGAAACACGCGGAAGTTTACGGGAGACTGAAGGACGAAGGCGCGGTCATAGTGCTCGACACGGGCTGGGACGACGAACTCGGTTACGAGAAGTACGGCGAATATCTTAAGCTTGCCGACTATTTCACGCCAAACACGAAAGAAGCGTGCAAGCTTACAGGCAAGGAAAATCCTTTCGACGCTCTTGACGAATTATCCTTAACGTTCGATCGCGCCGTGGTCAAACTGGACAAAGGCGGCTCTGCCGGCAAAGAAAACGGTAAGACGGTTGTCGTGAAGGAGATAGAGGAATTCCGTTGCGTGGACGCTACGGGAGCGGGCGACAATTTCCTTGCGGGCTTCGTGTACGGCATCGCTCACGGGCTCGGGCTCGGCGAGATACTGCTTGCAGGTAACGCCACCGGCGGTAAGTGCGTGAGCGAGATAGGTTGTATCAAAGGGCGCCTGAACGAGAAAGAACTCGGATACTATATGGAAAAATACCGCGCGAATATCGCTTGGCGTTGAACGCGAGTCAAGCGATTCTTACGGATACTCGTTGCGTAAGCCTTCAGCTTTCGGCGAAGGCTTTTTTCTTGTTTACGGCGATGAGTTTGGTAAGCCCTTCGCGGGAAAGGAGAAAGTTTCTCTCTGCGTCTAAGATACCGCCTTTGCCTGTGTCCACGAGGTCGGAGAGGGTAAATCCTATTGCGCCGGAAGCGGCTATGAGATCGTACGCCGAGGCGTAAGTGTCGATGAAGGACTTTTCGGAGAGATAATCGTTTTTCGTCACGCGACCCGCAGTAAACGATCCGACGTATGCGGCAAGCTTCCTTAACGCGGCGCTCGGAAGAAGGGCGCCGTCCGCTTTGAGCATACGCGCTTCTTCTTTTTCGCCGTATATGCCGCCGTTGGTCCTTATGTAAAGCATGGCTTTAAGAGCTTCGCAGTCGGGCGCGTCCAAACGGAAATCGTATAGCTCGTTCAGATATATCTTGCCGCCGCTGGTAGCGGGGATTATGCGTGTCGCGTCGAGCTTCTTATAGCTTTCCGCTCCGGTGATCTGCAATTGCGGCGAACCGCTGAAGTCGATAAAAGGTAACCAAAACAAAATAGACGGATGCCCGTAGTCGCGTGCAATGAGCTTGACGTTCTCTTCCGTAGCGGCGGCGGCTTCGCGCTCGGTAGGGTGCGGATCGGAGCTTCCGGAAAGCGCCACGCGCGCCGCGAGCCCCAGTTTATCCATTATGTAGAGATGCCTGGGAGAGGGGTACGTCGAGTCGAATTGCACGGCGTTGAAGCCGAGCGTGAGAGCGGTGGCGTAGTCCTGCGCGATTATCGCCGACGACGGAGCGGTATTCCCCGCGCCGTGATATACGCAACCGTCGTTTATCGCGCGCAGAAAAGTTTTTCTGCCGTTGACGTAAAGTTTGTTCTCGAAAAGTTTGATTTCACGGAACGCCGTATAAGTATACAGGGTGTCGCATACGCCGCCTTTAGCGTTATAGAGAGTAAGACGGACGTCGTACAGCGCCGGCGCGCCTATCTGCCACGGCTCGATATCGCGATCGAGAGGGGCGCAGAGAGTGAAATTCGCGGAAGCCTTATAATCGTATGACGCTATCTGCTTGCCGCGGAAAGCAACTTCCGTTCGTATCTTAAGACCTTCGGGATTTCCCGCGAGGTTGCCTTGCACGTACAGCTTTTTGTCGGCGTAGACGATAGTCGCGCGCACGAACGCGAAATAACTGCGGGCGGCGAATTCGAGCCATACTTCGCTCCATATTCCGCGGAGCACTTCCTCTTTTACCGCACGAACGATTACGCACAGTATGTTTTCACCCGGTTTACAGAGCGCGCTCACGTCGTAATGCGAGGAAGCGAACACACCCGTTCCCGCGCCTACCGGGGAGCCGTTGAGAAAGATCTCGAAATAACCGTCTATATTGTTGAAATTCAATATCACCGAGCCCGCGCATTCGAAAGGACTGAGAGCGAATTTGCGGTAATAGCGCCATTCGCGAGAAAGCGGAACGTCTTTTATGCCGGAAAGGCTCGTTCCCGGCGCGTAAGGAACGCGGACTGTAACGGCGTTCGACGGCACGTTTATTGCGTCCGTAACGGTGGCGGGATCGGTGGCGAGCAACCATTCTCCGTCGAGTATTCTCAGGCGCGGACGCACCGCGTCGGGTCTGGGATAGTCTTCTCTCTGCATACCCGCATTATAGCATACGATACGCGCACGCGCAAGTATAATATTTAGTAATTGACGAAGCCGCCGAAATGGTATAGAATAAACGAGAGGTGTAATGTGGAACGCATAAGAAAAACAGGAGGGAGCGCCGTACCCGCTATCTTTTCCGATATTCCGGGATTCGGTGAAGCGGAAGGTTTCGGCATTGTATATTCCGAAGGGTTGTACCGCATGTTTCTTACGGTGAAACGGGGACTTTTCTTCGACGTGGCGCAGTACGTGTCCGAAGATCTGCGCTCGTGGAAAAGACTTGCCGACGCGGTGAGCGGAGAGCGCAGGATCGATTCCGTTTCCGCCGTGGTGAGGAACGGCAAAATATTTCTCGTATACGTGTGCGGGCTTAACGGTAAATGCAAGCTCGCGCAGTCCCGCGACGGAGAGCATTTCGAAACGTATCCGTTGGCGGTGATCCCGAAAGGCGCACCGCGCCGTGCAAAGCTTACGTATTCCGGCGGCGCGTTTTACCTTACAGGCAATTCCGTAAAAGGTGAAATATGCGCTTTCAGATCGCCGAATTGCATAGTCTGGGAACCGCATAACATAAAACTTGAAGGATTCGACGGCGAAGTCGAATATCCTAATTTCATTGGCGTACCCGGAGGGTGCTTTATGTCTTACGCCCGTTCCGGGAAGACGTACCGCATCGGCGGCAAGCTCGACGCGGAAGGCGGTAGATTCGTTGCAGACGGCGATGCCGTATTTTTCGACAACGCATGCCCCGTGCGTACCGTCATGCTCGGACCGGACAGGCCGTTGCTTTACGCAAGGTTCGCTTCGAGCGTGGTTTTCCGCGAGATGACTACGGGGGCGGACGGCGTCGGCTGGCGCGCGCCCGTTGCCCTTCTCGAAGCCCGCAAATATATAGGCGGGGTGAGCGACGCGGAAGCGGCGGAATGCTTCGAACCCAAAGACATGCCCGCGACGGAATGCGCTTACGCTTTCGCCGTCCAACTTTCGAAGGCGAGCGAAATTTCCGTAACTTTCGCTTCCGCTTCCGGAGGAAAACTTACCGTAGGCGTCGATAAGGAGAAAGCCGTCGTGTCCTGCCGTTACGACGATACGTATTCGGAATATCCTTTCGAGGGAGCGGAACTGCGTTTCGACGCGGTGCTGCGCAGAGGATATTCGGAAGTTTTCTTGGCCGACGGGAAATACGCGATCACGTTGCCCGCGGTGGCGGCGGTCGGGCGGACGATGTCGGTAAGCGCGAACGGTCTTGCGTACGTCGATTATTCCTGTTACGAGATCTGACTGAGCGAAAGCGCGTCCGATGTTTGCGCTCAGACCCGCGGAGGTATCAATATATGAGTTTCAAAGATGCTTTTATCGAAATTTACGAGCGGGAAATTACCCGCGAAGGCAGCGCCAAATTACTCGATTATATCAAATCGAGCGATTTTTTCGACGCGCCGGCTTCCACCAAATTCCATCTGGCGAGAAAAGGCGGTTTGTGCGAGCACAGTCTTAACGTTTATTACAGGCTGAAAGAGCTCGTCGAACGCGAAAAAGCCGATTGGTCGGAACGTATCACTCCGGAAACGGTGGCGATATGCGGACTTCTGCACGACCTGTGCAAAATAGACCTTTACGCGGTGGATTACCGCAATCAGAAGCAACCCGACGGTTCATGGGAAAAGGTCCCTTACTATACTACGGACGAAAAACTCCCTTACGGGCACGGGGAGAAATCCGTCTATATCATCAACGGCTTTATGCGTCTGACGAGGGAGGAAGCGCTCGCCATAAACTGGCACATGGGCAGCTTCGACGAACGCAACAGGTCGGGCGGGTACACTATGTCCAACGCTTATTCCAAATTCCCGTTCTGCGCGCTCGTGCACGCGGCGGACCTTTTGGCGACTTACCTCGACGAGGAGGATTAGCGAAAACTTTTCAACGCGTCGGCTCGGGGCGCGGAATACATCGAAAGATATTCGACGGAAAAATTTAATACAAGGAGAACGGTATTTATGAATATATGGCATGACGTCAGACCGGAAAGAATAACTCCCGAAGATTTCCTTACGGTAATAGAGATTTCCGAGGGCAGTAAAAACAAATACGAACTCGACAAAGAAACGGGTTTCCTTATTCTCGACAGAGTTTTGTATACATCCACGCATTATCCCGCAAACTACGGATTTATACCGCGCACTTACAGCGAGGATCTCGACCCGCTCGACGCGCTCGTCATCTGCAGCGAGACCGTGCGTCCTCTCGCATTGTGCCGTTGCTATCCCGTAGGTATGATCACGATGATCGACGACGGATACGTGGATTCGAAAATAGTGGCTATCCCCTTCAAGGATCCGAGCTGGAATAATTACAAAGACATTTCGGAATTCCCCGCGCACATAATGGAAGAAATGAGCCATTTCTTTACCGTTTACAAATCTCTCGAAGGCAAGCAGACCGCCGTCGTCAAAGTGGAGAACGCCGAAGTCGCCAAGCGTACGATACGTGAAGCGATGAAAGCTTACGACGAGAAGTTCTGTAAATAGCCTTCGTTCCGTATACGCAAAGACAACTTTCACGGTGACTTCAAACAAAATTCATATTATTGCTATATAGTGGTAATATTAAAATTATCGTCCGCGCGCAAGGCGCGCGGCGCATGAGGTAAAATGTACGACAAAAACAGGTATTCGTACGAAGTCAAATCGAGAGTCCCGCGCGTGGTCGTTCCCGTCAAAACGCGCACTTCGCCGTTTATAATCTTTCTCGGCGTGGTTCTGGCTTTGGGCGCGCTGATAGGGTGCGGCTTCCTCGGCGCTAGCATCGCTTACGGGAAATTCAGTGAGGACGTCGCCAACGAAAAGACTTCCGTGGTTTATCGCGACGTCGCCGACAGGTCGGAAGATACTTCCAACATAGGCGTTACGGGAGAGAAGCTAACTTCGGAGCAGGTTACCGCGCTCGCTAAGCAGAGCGTAGTAGAGGTGGTCACCGAATCGGTCTCCTACGAAGGAGGCATTTTCGGCGGCACATACATAACGAGCGGAGCGGGCTCCGGCGTCATCATCAGCGGCAGCGGGCACATAATCACCAACTACCACGTCATCGAAGGAACGGACGCGGAAAATATCACCGTCACACTTTACGACGGACAGAGCTTTAAGGCGGAATGG
This sequence comes from Candidatus Stercoripulliclostridium pullicola, assembly GCA_017694145.1. Classification (GTDB taxonomy): domain Bacteria; phylum Bacillota; class Clostridia; order Christensenellales; family DTU072; genus Stercoripulliclostridium_A; species Stercoripulliclostridium_A pullicola. Next base: position 19,090 of record JADINF010000003.1, on the reverse strand, counting down.
GTACGCGGAGACGCCGTTACGGATACCGCAATCATCAAAATCAATGCGGAAACGGCTAACGCCGCCGTGATAGGAAGGTCGGATACCGTGCAGGCGGGACAGGAAGTCATTGCCATAGGCAACCCGCTCGGCAAGCTCGGCGGAAGCGTGACCAAAGGCGTTATTTCCGCAGTTGAGAGAGAGATAACCGTCGATTCTCAAACGATGACTCTTTTGCAGATAGACGCTTCCGTGAACCCCGGTAATTCGGGCGGCGGGCTTTTCAATATGTACGGCGTGCTGATAGGCATAGTCAATGCGAAAAGCGTTGCCGAGGACGTCGAGGGGATAGGCTTCGCTATTCCGATAGACACGGCTTATTCCGTGGCGGAGGACCTTATGTCGCTCGGCTACGTCGACGGCAGGGTGGATACGGCGGTATTCGAATTCCGCGAAATCAAAATGCCCACCATTTCCCTTCCCAACGTGGGGCTTTATCTCAAGAGCAGTAAGGTTTCGACCGATATTCCGGTGGGCGCGTACATAGTCAGCGTGGACGGCGTGCAGGTCAAGACGGTAGCGGAATGGAAGGGCGTTCTCAATAAAAAACAACCCAAAGCCACCGTCGAAATAGTTTACAATTACGGTTCGCAGCAGCGCGTCGCGACGCTTACGCTTACGCAGAGGGAAGGTTACGACACTTAACGGACGGACGGGGCTTCGCCCGAGCGTTCAAAACGGAGGAGACAAATGTATAAAGTATTGATAGTGGACGACGAAAGAGCCATAAGAGAACTCATAGCCAAATACTGCCAGCTCGAAGGTTATACTTACGGCGAGGCGGGCGACGGACTCGAAGCGATAGAAAAAGCCAAACAGGGCGGTTACGACATCATCGTAATGGACGTGATGATGCCCGAGCTCGACGGCTTTTCCGCAGTGCGCGAAATTCGCAAATTCAGCAACATACCCGTAATAATGCTCAGCGCGAGGACGGAAACCTACGACAAGATCCACGGCTTCGAGATAGGAGCGGACGACTATATATCCAAACCTTTTTCGCCCAAAGAACTCATGCTCCGTATCAACGCCGTGATGAGCAGAAGCGCCGCACAACCGGTTTCGGAAATATTCGAATCGGGCAAGCTCAAAGTGGATTTCACGGCGCGCATCGTCTACGTCGACGGCAAGCCCGTCGACCTTTCGCCGAAAGAATACGAATTACTGTTTTTCATGGTCAAGAATAAGGGAATAGCGCTTTCGCGCGAAAAACTGCTCAACGAAGTATGGGGATACGATTTCTACGGCGACGACCGCACCCTCGACACGCATATAAAACTTCTGCGTAAAAGCCTGGGCGTTTGCGCAGAATACATCGTCACGTTGAGAGGTATGGGATACCGCTTCGATGCCTAGATCCGCGCGCTTTTCGTGGGGGGACGCCCCGCTCAAGCATAAGCTTATCGTCGCGTTTGTCGTCGCGGTAATTTTGCTGTTCGTATTTTTATGGATATTCGATTTGATTTTTCTCGATACCGTTTACGAAAGCATAGCTTTGCGCGACCTTAAAAACTGCGTCGAAACCGTTTCCGAGAATATCGCCAGCGAAGATCTCAATATACTCATCAAACATCTTGCCTATCACGACAACGCCTGCGTGCTCGTATGCGACGCGGACGGGAACGAATTATATTCTCAAGCGGTGCGTACCGATTGCACGATACACAATATTTCCGCCGAAAACAGGATAGCGTATTTCGATAAAGTCAAAGAAAACGACGGGATATACAAAGAAGAGATCGAGCTCGAAGGCTTCAACGACAACTATGAACATACCGAATTCGAAGGCGACGTGCCCGGCGACGCGGCGGGCGGCGTCAAAGCCGCGGTATACGCTTGCGTGGCGGAAAAGGACGGCGCCGAAGTGCTTATCCTTGCCGAAGCCGTGGTGACGCCGGAGGAAAGCACGCGGGTGACGTGGATAGCGATGCTCGGCATAATCACGGGGATGTTGCTGTTGCTCGCGGCGTTGCTCGCCGCGGCTATCGCGCGCTATGTGGCGCGCCCGATAGCGAAGCTTACCGACGCCGCCAAGGAAATAAGCAAAGGCAACGCCGACATAACGATAAGCGAAGGCGGCGGCTACCGCGAGATAAACGAATTGAAAGAAGGACTGCAGTATGCGGCTAACGAAGTGGCGGAGCTGGAGCATTACCGTCGCGAACTTATCGCGAACGTAAGCCACGATCTGCGCACGCCGCTGACGCTAATCAAAGGATACGCGGAGATGATGCGCGATATCCCCGACGAAGCGCGCCCGGAGAATCTCCAGGTAGTCATCGACGAAGCCTCCAGACTCACCAACCTCGTCAACGAAATGCTCGACCTGAGCAAGTTACAGGAGTCCGGCGGAGGGCTGAAGCTCAAGCGTTTCGACGCGGTCAGAATGCTCGACGACCTTGTGGCGCGGCACGGGAAGCTGATAGAGCATCTCGGATATAAACTCGAATACGAGCACGAGGAGTCCGCCGTGGTCTACGCGGACGAAACCAAACTCATGCAGGTAATATACAATCTCATCAATAACGCAATCAATTATTGCGGCGACGACAAGACGGTCACGGTCAAGGAATATACCCGCCACGGTAACGTCCGCATAGAGGTCATCGACAAGGGAGAGGGCATCGACGTGAACGTGTTGCCGCATATATGGGACAGATATTACAAGTCGGAGAAATCCCACAGACGGGCTACCGTAGGTACGGGTCTGGGACTCTCTATCGTCAAAACAGTAATGGATAAGCACCCCGGAGGAGTGTACGGAGTGGTGACGAGCGTGGGAGAAGGCTCCACATTTTACGTGGAACTTCCGAAGTGTTGAAATGGGCAGAGAGATCGAAAAGAAATTTATAATCGTCAAGCCTTCGTCGTTCCCCGAAGGGACGGTAGCGAGCCGTATAGAACAATACTTTTTATTGCCGCGCGACGGCTACGACACGCGCAGGATTCGGGTCCGTACGACTGCCGGCAAGACGGTCTATACTTATACGGAGAAGCGGCTTTTGTCGGGCTTCACGCGCATAGAGAACGAACGCGGTATCTCCGAAGATGAATTTGCGTCGTTACTTAAAGAACGAGACCCCGATATGGGTAAAATAGTCAAGACCCGTTACGTATATCCTTACCGCGGACACACGCTTGAGATCGACGTATTTCCTTTCTGGGACAGGTATGCCGTTCTCGAAGTGGAGCTAGGAAGCGAAGAAGAGAGCTTCGAACTTCCCGCGGATATCGAAACGGTAGCGGACGTGACCACGGACAAACGTTTCACCAATAAAGCGCTCGCGGTGCGCTCGCCCGCTCCCGAAGAATTCCCGCGTCGCGGATAAGCGGCGCTTTTGTATATAAATTACAGGTTGTGCTTCGATTTTAATTGTATTAATTTAAACGTTATGATAGACTATTAAATTATGAGCGGAACGGATCGCGAAGCAATGCCCGCGGCGGCGGGTACAATAATCAAAGTCGATAACGTCAGTTTCGATTACCGTAGCGGGGAACACGTTTCGCGCGGAGTGCGTAACGTGAGCCTTACCGTAAACAGGGGCGAATTCGTCGTGTTGCTCGGGCACAACGGCTCCGGTAAATCCACGCTCGCGAAATTATTAAACGGCTTCGTCGTTCCCGACGAAGGCACCGTTACCGTCGAAGGGATAGACACTCGCGACAACGACCGCATATACGAACTGCGCGCCAAAGTGGGCATGGTATTCCAGAACGCCGACAACCAGATGGTGGCGTCCGTAATAGAAAACGACATAGCTTTCGGACCCGAAAATCTCGGCGTGCCGCGCGAGGACATAGAGAAACGCATTACGTGGGCGCTCGACGCCGTGAATATGAGCGAGCACCGCAAGCGCAGTCCCAACAAGCTTTCCGGAGGACAGAAACAGCGCATAGCGATAGCCGCCATACTCGCGATGTATCCCGAGGTGCTTATCCTCGACGAATCGACTGCGATGCTCGATCCCAAAGGTCGCGCGGAGATCATGGAAACCGTGCTTCGACTAAACAAAGAGAAAGGACTAACCGTGATACTTATCACGCACTATATGGACGAAGCGATAGGCGCCGACAGGATCTTCGTGATGAACGAAGGCAGCGTGTTGCTCGAAGGCACGCCGCGCGAAGTTTTCTCCTCCACGGACAAAATTGCCGAAGCGAAACTCGAATTGCCCGTGGCGAGCAAAATTTCCGCGGAATTGAGGCGCGCGGGACTCGACATACCTTTTGCGCTTACCGACGAAGAACTTGCGGAGGGATTATGCAGATTAAAGTAGAAGATCTCTCCTATGTGTATTCTCCCAAAACTCCTTTCGAAAAGGTGGCGCTCGACGGAGTGAGTTTCACCGTGAACGAAGGGGACACGATAGGGATAATCGGTTCGACGGGAAGCGGTAAATCGACGCTTTGTCAGCATTTCAACGCGCTTATCAGAGTCACGCACGGCAAAATTTACGTGGGCGACGTCGATATTTCTTCCAAGAAAACGAATCTCATCGCTCTGCGCAAGCAGGTAGGAATGCTTTTCCAATTCCCCGAATACCAACTTTTCGACGATACCGTCGCTAAAGACGTGCAATTCGGACCGCTGAATTTCGGCTTCGGCAAGGAAGAAGCGGCGCGAATGGCGGAGGAAGCGCTCGGAATGGTGGGCATGGACTATCGGGAAGTGAAGGACAAGTCGCCTTTCGAGCTTTCGGGCGGAGAGAAAAGACGCGCCGCGATAGCGGGCGTGATAGCTTCGAAGCCTTCCGTGCTCGTGCTCGACGAGCCCACCGCGGGACTCGATCCGATAGGCAAACGGGAGATACTCGAACTCGTCGGAGAACTTAAAAAATCTTTCTGCAAAACGGTGATAATGATCTCGCACAATATGGACGAGATCGCCGCCAACTGTAACCGCGTGATAGTATTACACGAAGGCAAGCTGCTTTACGATACCACTCCCGCGGAGCTTTTCGCCGATCCCGAAGCGATAGCCTTGACCGATCTCGGCTATCCCCATTCGGTGCATATCAAGCGCTTGCTCGAAGCAAAAGGCATATCGCTCGACACGGACGCGCTCGACGCGGAGTCGTTGCTCGACGCTCTGAAAAGGAGGTACTGCGTATGAGAGACATCACGCTCGGTCAGTACTATCCCGCCGACTCTTTTACGCATAAGCTCGATCCGAGAGTGAAGCTCGTGCTCGTCGTCGCGTTCATCGTAACGGTGTTCCTCGTCAAGAATCTCATAGCTTACGCGGCGGTCATTCTTTGCGTTGTTTCGGGTACTTTGATATCCCGAATTCCCATATCCAAGGTACTAAAGAGTATAAAAACGATAATATTCCTTGTGATATTCACCGCCGCGCTCAACCTGTTGTTCTATAAAGGCGACACCGTATTGTGGTCGTGGTGGCGGATAAGCGTTTCGCTCGAAGGCATATTCTTTTCGCTGAAAATGGCGCTTCGGCTTATCCTGCTCGTGATGGGTACGACGCTGCTTACTTACACGACTACGCCCACGGGACTTACCGACGGAATGGAATCTCTGATGTATCCGCTCAAGCTCATCAAAGTCCCCACGCACGACATAGCGGTGATAATGAGTATTGCGTTAAGATTCATACCGATACTTTCCGAGGAAGTGGATAAGATAGTGATGGCGCAGAAGGCGCGCGGAGCGAGCTTCGATTCGGGCGGCATAATCAAGCGCGCCAAAGCGTTGCTTCCGGTATTGATACCGCTGTTCGTTTCCGCTTTCCGCAGGGCGGACGAACTTGCGCTCGCGCTCGACGCGAGGTGCTACAACGCCACTCCCAACCGCACCCGCTATCAGGTGAGGCGACCCACTTACCGCGATCTCGTCGCAGTCGTAGGTATGGCGGTTTTCATGGTGCTCGTTATAGCTCTCAATTTGAATTTCTGGGGTGCGTATATCCCTCCGGAAAACCTGTGGTGGTTGTTCTCATGAGATACGCGATAACCGTCGAATACGACGGCACCGGTTATTCCGGCTGGCAAAGACAGCTCAACGCGCTCTCGGTGCAACAGGTATTGGAGGACGCGCTTTCCGATTTCCTCAAAGAAAAGATCGTGCTCCACGCAAGCGGCAGAACGGACAGAGGCGTACACGCCGCAGGTCAGACGGCTCATTTCGATACCCTTTCCGAGATACCCGCGCATAAGATACGTTTCGCCGTCAATTCCATGCTTCCGGAGGACGTGCGCATTATCGACATGCGCAGGGTGTCCTGCGACTTTCACGCGCAGTACGACGTCGTTTCCAAGACCTATTCTTATAAAATGTACGTCGGCAATACGTTGTCTCCTCTGCGCAGACTTTATTACACGCGGGTGCTCCCGCCGGTTGACGTAGACGCAATGCGCCGCGCCGCCGCTAAACTCGTCGGCACTCACGACTTCAAAGCGTTCTGTTCTACGGGAAGTTCGATAAAGACCACCGTGCGCACGCTTTACGCATTAGACGTCGCCTCGGACGGCGACGAGATAATACTTACCGTTACGGGCAACGGGTTCCTTTATAATATGGTACGCATCATAGCGGGAACGCTCGTCTTTATAGGTAAAGGAAAACTCCCGGAAGAAAATATCGATCGTATGCTCGCTACCGGCGAGCGCAAGCTCGGCGGCAAGACTTTCCCCGCCTGCGCGCTCACTCTCGAGAGGGTGCTTTATCCCGATACCGAGAATAAAAATTAACGTTTGCGCGCAGAAAGTATTGTATTTTGATTGACTTATCGACTTTTATATAATATTATAGATAGGCACGCGGATTTTCGACGAAGAACTAGCCCCTCGGCGGCGGGAACCGCAGAAACAATTGGAGGATTTACCATGAAATCATATATGGCAAAGCCCGGAACCGTTGAAAGGAAGTGGTACGTCGTAGACGCCGAAGGTATGGTCCTCGGCAGACTTGCGGCGCAGGTCGCTATGATTCTCCGCGGTAAGAATAAACCCACTTTCACCCCCAACGTGGATACGGGTGATTACGTTATAGTAGTGAATTGCGATAAGGTCAAACTCACCGGCAAAAAAGCCGAGCAGAAGTTCTACCGTTATCACACCGGTTACGTCGGCGGCCTCAAAGAGGTGCGTTACGACAAGCTTATGGCGACCAAGCCCGAATTCGTCGTTACCAAAGCCGTCAAAGGCATGCTCCCGAAGAATTCCATCGGCAGACAGATGATAAGCAAGCTTTTCGTCTACAGCGGACCCGAGCACAAACACGCGGCGCAGAAGCCCGAAGAGCTCAAGCTCAAGTAATCGTGAGGTAAAATATGGCAACCAAAAAAGTGTTAAAGAAGAAAGTTCAATACTGGGGTACCGGCAGACGTAAAAAAGCCATCGCCCGCGTGCGCCTTATTCCCGGCGGCGAAGGCAACATCGTCATCAACAAGAGAAGCATCGACGATTACTTCGGGCTCGAGACTCTCAAGTTCATCGTACGTCAGCCCCTCAATCTCACCGCGACTCTCGACAAGTACGACGTAGCCGTCAACGTAAGAGGCGGCGGACCTACCGGACAGGCGGGCGCCATCCGTCACGGCATCTCCAGAGCTCTCGTCATAGCGGATCCCGAATTCCGTCCCGCGCTCAAAGCGGCAGGCTTCATGACCCGCGATCCGAGAATGAAAGAGCGTAAGAAATACGGTCTGCACAAAGCGCGTAAAGCTCCTCAGTTCTCGAAGAGATAATCCACAAGATATTCTTATTATTCTTATTTATATTATCCGAACGAAAAAGCCGCCTTACGAGGCGGCTTTTTCATACGTATTGAAAGCATTTTATGCTTTCTTTTGCAAAAGAAACGGCTCCGCGAGGAACCGTTTGATACTGACGTGATTTTTTTGATTACGTACCGAATCTGTAGCTTGAGATACGGAATACGTCTGTATTATTTGACGTAGTATCCTGCCGCTTCGTCTACCACTACGTATACGCAGGGGTGCGTCTGGAGTACGCTCGCGGGACAGGCCACGTCCACGGGACCCTGTATCATGCGCCTTACGGCTTCGGCTTTGGCGGTGCCGTTGGCGATGAGGATTATCATTTTTGCCTGCATGATGTCCGCAAGTCCCAGCGTAACCGCGTGGGTGGGCACTTTGTCGATATCGTTGTCGAAGAAGCGCGCGTTGTCGCGGCGGGTGCCTTCTTTGAGTTCGACGAGGTGGGTGTGCGCGCCGAAGGAGGTACCGGGTTCGTTGAAGCCGATGTGTCCGTTCGCGCCGATACCGAGTATCTGCACGTCGATGGGATGCGCCGCGGCGAAGGCGGTGTATTCGCTGCAGGCGGCTTCTTTGTCCGCGGCGAGTCCGTCCGGTACGTGAGTGTTCGCTTTATCTATATCGATATGGTCGAAAAGATTGCGGTTCATGAAGCTTCTGTAGCTTTCGGGGTGTTCTACGGGAAGATCCGCGTATTCGTCGAGATTTATCGATATCATATTCTTATAGCTTACGTTGCCCGCTTTGTAGTCCGCTATCATCCCTTTGTAAAGCCCGATAGGGCTGGAACCGGTGGCTAGTCCGAGTACCGCGTCGGGTTTTTCGATAAGCACGGGACGCATAAGTTCGTACGCTTTACGACTCAATTCTTCGTAATTGGCGGTTTGAATAACTATCATACATCGTTCTCCTGAAAATTAATTTATTCGTGTGTTACGTATTTTACCACAGATCTGCTCCGATTGCAACGTAATTTTTCTTCGTAAAAGCCTTTTAGGGACGCCGAAAAAGCCATTTCGAGCGCTCGTGTAAGAAATTGTAAGCTTAAATCTGTTGACATAAAATTTACTCTATGTTAAACTCTTGGTAACAATATTTAATACACGCGCGCGCGTATGAGCATACACGCGTAATAAAAGGAGAAAATAATGCTCGAAATCAGTCACCTTTATAAAAAATATATGAACTCCGAAAGGTTTTCGGTGGAAGATCTCAACCTGTCGTTGCGTCCCGGCGAAATTTTCGGGTTCCTCGGTCAGAACGGCGCCGGTAAATCCACGACGATCAAGTGCCTTACCGGCATATATCCCTTCAATTCCGGTAAGATCACGATCTGCGGTTACGATATCGCGAAAGATCCCATCAACGCCAAGCTCAATATGGGATACGTGCCCGACAACCACTCGGTCTACGAGAAGCTTACCGGCAGAGAATACGTCAACTACACCGCCGACCTTTACAAAGTGAGCAAGCGCGACCGCGACGAGAGATTCGACCGTTACGTCAGCCAGTTCAAACTCACCAAAGCCGTAGACAATCAGATCAAATCCTATTCTCACGGTATGAAACAGAAGATATGCATCATCGCGGCGCTTATCCACAACCCCAAACTGTGGGTGCTCGACGAACCGATGATGGGACTCGATCACCAGTCGATGGTTGAGATACTTAAAAGGATGGACGACCATTGCGCCGAAGGGAATACGGTGTTTTTCTCCAGCCACAACCTCGATCTCGTGGCGAAAATATGCGACCGCGCTGCCATCATCAAGGACGGCAAGCTGCAGGACGTCATCGATCTGCATGTCAAAGGGAATAAAGAAACTCTCGAAAAAACTTTCTGCGAGATCACGGCTACCGAACAGGATCACATCAACGAACTGACCCTGCTTCGCAGAAACTGATCAAGGTAAACCGTTATGAATATCAAAACTCTGTTAAAACTGGAAATTAAAAACCGATTTTCCAATTACTCGCTGAACAGCGCCAAATCCTATTTCAAGCTGTTCACCACTTTGGTTCTGCTCGCCGCGGTAGTATACGGCGTGTACTGGGTGGCGGAACTGTTCTTCGAAATGTTCGATAAAGCGGGTATCATTTACGAAGCGTTGGTCATGCTCGTTTCCGCCGTATTCATTTTTATGTGCGTAGCGGGCGTGAGCAGTAATATCAAAGTCCTTTATTATAAAGGCGACAACGAGATACTTATGCGCTATCCCGTTTCCGGCGAAGAAGTTTTCATCAGCAAAACTTTGTTCCTTTTCATCAACCAGCTGCTCGTGACCGCCGTGATAGTGGCGCCTTTCCTTGCCGCTTACGCAAAGGTCAGCGGTCTGGGCGTCGCTTTCTACGCGACGATACCCGTTCCGATAGTGTTCCTGGTGTTGATCACCTTCTTCCTGAGCAATATCCTCGCGATACCGATCATGCAACTTACCAATAAAATACGCAATAAGTTCGCGTTGATCATTATCGGACTCGCCGTGTTGGTGACCGTTCTTTTCGCGGTGTATATGGTGCTGTTCAACAGTATGGTCACGTTTATGAACGATAAAGAGTTCTCCGTTTTCGACGACGCCATAGTCGAGGGCATAGGTAAAGTGTGCAAATATCTCATTCCGATGAAATATTTTGCGGACATCATGGTAGGGGAGGAGCTGTATATCGCTTATCCCGTGCTTATCATGCTCACCGGGATCACCCTTATCGGCACCATTCTCGTTATCGTGAAGCTCTATCCCAAAACGCTTCTCAATAACGTCGAGGTCGAAGGCAGCGCCTTCCGCCACGTCACCCGCAACAGACGCAGACCGATATTCCTTACGCTGCTCCATAAGGAATTCCTCCAGGTGTTCCGTTCGGTCAACTATTCCTTCCAGTACTTCGTGCTCGCCTGCGCGATGCCGGTCATGGTATATTTCTGCAACAATATCACCATTCAACTCGGACAAAATCAGATAGGCGAACAGATCGCGCTCGGCATGTCCTTGCTCGTCATGCTCATTTTCGCGACGGTCATCACCTCCTTCGCGGCTACTTCCACGAGCAGAGAGGGCGATAACTTCTACCATACCAAAGTCGCCCCCGTTTCCGTACATACCCAGCTCGCCGCCAAATTCCTTATGTACGTCATAGTGTCCGCGCTCGCCAACGGCGTGTGCGCGATAGTATTGTTCTCGACCAAACAGTTCGATCTCAATACTTCGCTGTGGCTGTTCGCGGTGGCGGAAAGCTGCTCGATCGCACTCACTCTCATTTCGATGAGAATGGATATCAACAGACCTTACTTCAACCTTTCCGGCGAAGGCGAGGTCGTCAACAACAACGCGAGTACCACTCTTTCGGTCGCGGCGGGCTTTGCCGTCGCGCTCGTCGAGGGGATACTCTGCATGCTCCTTTCCTACCTTGCGGACATCAAGCTGGCGTTCGTTCTCGAGAACGGTTATATAGTGGAATTCACGGCGCAACTTATGTTCTACGTGTGCTCCGGAATAGCCGCCGCGCTCCTTCTCGCGTCGATATTCGGCTATTTGTTCAGGTTGAAACACGCTTACAATAAGATTGCAAAATAGTATCCCAAACATTATGTAAGGGCTACCGGAGAAAGGTGAAAAAACAGAAAATTGTAAAAGTAACAGGAAAATTATTACGATGAAGAAATTTTTGATAGGCGTCATCTGCATAATCCCGATAGTGGTGGTGCTGGCATTGACCGTCACGAGCGACATAATCCTCATGGCGACGCCGGTCAACCCTTCCGAAATGCAGATTCGCAACTCAAACAATGAAATAATCGGCAGCAACGATATCGTCAAAGTCGACATAAGCGACGCGGACGAATTCATTATCGTCGACATTTATCCCACGATGACGCCCGACAAGAGTATCACGTACGAACGTGAAGACGGTTACGGTCAGGGACGGGTCGAACTGGTAAAGGTCGAAGGCAGTGACAACCGTTATACGCTCCGCCCTTTAGCCGCGGGGCTCACCCAGGTGATAGTGCTCGCCAAAGCCAACGTCAACGTTTACGGCGTTCTGACGATACAGGTTACTTCCGATTCCGTGGAAACCGCGGCGATATACAATTCGTCGGGCGAAGCGGTGAGCGGAGAATACCGGCTTAAGGGTCAGGAAAGATTTTTCATGGACGTCTATCCCATAGACGCGATGAACGATAGCGGGGTTATATGGCGTTCTTCCGACTCCAAAGTCGCCAAGGTGGACGCCAACGGCAACGTGACGCCCGTCGGCGAAGGCAAAGCGGGCATAGAAGCCGTAGTGCGCGACAAAGCGGGCGAAACGCACAGCGCCATGATAATAGTGGATACCACGGGTGCGGTCGCGAAATCTTCTACGATTTACACCGCCGAAGAGGTCACTCTCTCGTGGGTGCGCGAAAACGCAGCGGTAAATCCGGAAGTCACCGAAGTCAAATATCTTGCCGAAGGGCGTTATCTGCTCACTCGCACGGACAACGAAGCTTCCGCGGAAGTTTCCGTGGAGCGTTGCGAAGCCGGCGAAATAGTGGTGCTTAATCCGCCGGAAGTGCTTTACACCGGCAACGGTCCTTCTCATCTCGTCACCAAAATAATCGAAGCGCCCGAAACCGACGAGGACGAGTCCGGAGATTCCGACGATAAGACCGACGAGGAGTCCTTGAAGCCCGTTTATTCGAGCGAAACGCCCGATATCGTCTCCGTGACCGAGGACGGCGTTATCTTGCCTCTCAAGCCCGGTCAGGCGCTTCTGAGAGTGTCCTACGGCGATTCTTTCAAACAGGTATCCTTTACTGTACGCGAAAGACCGGCGACATTCAATCTGGACATTCAGTCCGCAGACGCCCGTCTCGGCATTCAAATGACGCGCGTGTGGGGCTATTACTGGCTCACGGAGTCGGGCGAACTCACTTCTTCGTACGATTTCGGCATCGCGGGCGATAAAAACTCTTTCGACGTCAACTGGAGCGTTTCCGAAGGTGCGGACGGCGAAGCGCTCGCCACCTTCGTCCGCCGCAACGACGGCACTCAGGGCATTACGCTTACTTTCCTCGAAAGCGCTATCGGCAGAAGCGTCACCGTTACCGCCGTGCTGGTAGTGGACAATCGCGAGATAAATTCCGTCAAGCGCAGTTTCACTTTCAATATCAATCCCAAGAAAGAGAGCGTGAACGTGTATAATTTCGCGCAGGTGGCGATGGTGCTGTCGAAGGACGAGAAATGGGGCGGCGGCGAACGCTTCTCCTGCTACGACGTGGTCATGCAACAGAATATCTACGCGGAACACGTCGTCGACAATATACGCGGAGGCATTTACGGCAACGGCTTCCTTTACGACGGTTCGGGCGTGCCCGAATCCGAAGAGGTGCGCAGACAGCTCGGTTTCCAGGGCGGATTGTTGCGTTTCAATTACGAACAGGTCTGGCAAGAGATCCGGGCTTTCAACGAGTCGCACGCGGAAGTATTCGCCGCCAACGCCGCAGCCGGCATACCGTATACTCAATTTACTCTCGATTTCGTGGATATTTCGATGCGTTGCGCGGCGACGATAGACGAAGCGGAAGGCAGAAACGCCGTTTTGTACGTCGAAATGCTTTGGGGAGAGAACGAACCCGGCAAGAAAGACATCCCGCGGGATCCGCCCGTAAATCTCAAATACCTCCAAGTCTACAATGCCGATAAAGGAGTAGAACTGGGTTATATAAGCGACCTTCTGATCGAAGGCTGTATATTCGGCGACAACGTGCGCCACGGCATTTTCGCATACTATTACGGAGTCGAGCACCGTAAATTCGAGGACGGCTCCAACGTTACTTTACGCAATAACGTATTCAAAATGCACGGCGCGCCGGCGGTCGTTTTCGCGTCGCCTGCGTATAAAGAATCGTTCGATATGAACTGTGCGCCCAACCTTACCATAGAAGGCACCTGCGACATCTACAACTGGAAAACAAGAGAAGAATTCAGCGATATGCTTTCGATATTCATTCTCAAATACCTTGTTGAGCTTGCCGCCAACGAGAGCGACGGCGCGGGGCAGGGACTTATCGAGTTGTTCCGCGATTCTTTCGCGAGCATGATAGACGAAGTCGTCAAACACGAAAACCTCGATTCGCTGTTCTATTCTTACGGCGGGAAGGAGTACACTTCGTTGGGTATAATGGGCTTGGGAGCTCCGCTCACGTGGGATCCCGCGACCGTGACGATAAAATCGGACGACGTCAACGCGCTTGTCCTGCCTTTCCGCGACGCCGATGGCAATACGATAGGCGCTTTGCAGAGCATAGAGTTTGCGGTGAGGAAAATATACCCGAAGATATCTTCGATTTCCAAACCTTCGTATCTTATCGCCAACGATTTTTCGCACGGCGAGCCCGAGATAAAGCCGGGGGATCCGGTACCGAACAGTAAGGAGTTATACGCAAAACTGACGGGACAGGCGCAGTGACGACCGCGCCGACCGTCCGACAGGACAGGGAATATGAAAAAATTTCTGATAGCGATAATATTTGTGATCCCTATCGTGGTAGTACTCGCGTTGAGCGTGACAAGCACGATAATAGTAATGACGACGCCCGTCAACCCCACGGGAATGGAATTGCGCGATTCGTCCAACAACGTATTGGAGCGGGACGATATCGTCAAGGTCGACATACGCGATACGGAGGAATTCATAATAGTGAATATCCTGCCGAACATGACTCCGAGCAAGGAGATCACCTACGAGCGTGACGAAGAAGCCGGCGACGGCGTGGTGGAACTCGAGAAAGTCGAAGGCAGTACCAACAGGTATCGTCTGTTACCGCAGAGAATGGGCGTTACGAAGCTTATAATCCGCGCCAAGGCGAATATCAACGTGTACGCCACGGTCACCGTACAGGTCACGGCGGATACGATAGAGCGCATAACGCTTTATAACGGCGAAGGAGCTACGATAGAGGGCGTTTACGAGATAACGGGCAAGGAGCGCCTGTATTACGATATTTATCCCATAGACGCTTTGAGCAATAACGACGCCGTATGGTCGAGTACCTTCGAAGACATAGCGGTAGTGAGTAAAAACGGCACGGTAACGCCCGTGTCGCGCGGATACGGCGAGATCAGGGTGACCGCCAAAGACAAGGACGGTAACATACATCACGCCGAGATAACGATAGACACGAATAGCGCGGTCGCGAATACGGACGTCGTATATGTTTCGGACATTACTTCGATCACTTTGAGCTGGATAAAATCCAACGTCGCCGTAGCTCCCGACGAAACCGACGTCGAATATATAGGCAACGACACGTATTTGCTGACGAGCGTAGTGGACGGCGAACAGATAACGTCCGAAGTCAGGGTCATACAGTGCGACGAATCCGATTGGGGCTTTACCGACAGTCTCGAAACCATCTATACGGCGAACGGTCCTTATTATACGACGATAGGGTATCTCGTGAGCGGAGAGGACATAGAGTCCGGCATTACCTACGCAAGCAGCGACAACTCCGTAATGACGGTCAGCGCTTACGGCGAACTCATACCCGTCAAAGCGGGAGTAGTCACGCTTACCGTTACGTTCAACGGCGAATACATACGGAAAGAAATAACCGTTCGCGAACGTCCGGTGGCTTTCGAACTCGAGATGCAGAGCGCCGACGCAAAGCTCGGTATCCAGATGACTCGAAAATGGGGCAATTACTGGTTCGACGAGAACGGCGCGCTTACTTCGACGTTTACTTTCGGCATTCTCAACGACCGTAACGCTTTCGATATAGCGTGGACAGTTTCCACGGGAGAAAACGGCGAAGAACTCGTCACTCTCGCGCCCACGGGCGACGGTACGCAGTCCGTAGACATTACCTTCCTCGAGGCTTCGCGCGGACAATCGGTGACCTTAACCGCTACACTCGTGGTCAATAAACGTCCCATAGCCAACGTCAGACGCAGTTTCACGTTCAACATCATCGACGAGGACGCAGTAAACGTTTACAACTGGGAAGAAATGCGCTCCGTTGCCGATATGCGCGACAAGCATATAGTCATGCAGTCCGATATTTTCTATAACGACACCAGACTCAATATCGGGCTTTCCGCCAGCATTTACGGCAACGGCTTCGTATTCGATTATTCTTCGTGCGTTCTTGCCGCGGGACAGGACGTCAAGTTCATATTCCAGGCAAGCGGTTACGCGCCGATAGGCGGCGAGTTGCTTTTCGAGGATATGTCCATTACGGGCGCGCCTTCTTTGGAGGAAGCGGAAAGCACCGCGTGTATGGTACAGTTGCGCGACATACAGACTCCCGTCACGTTCAGATATTGTCAGATATACAATACCGCCAGAGGAATTCAGGCTCACGGCTTGCATAACCTTATCGTGGAAGGCTGTATTTTAGGCGATAACTATAACTGTTCCTTCGAGCTCGGATACGAGAATATAGAAGACTGGATAAACGGTCAGCCTTTCTATGCCACCCAATGCAAGGTCACTTTCCGCAATAACGTGTTCAAGAATACTACCGGTCCTTCTATACAGTTCATACCTCGCGCCATCAACGAGAGCAATATAAATCAGGTGCTCACCCCTCAAGTCGTCGTCGAAGGCTTCATGGATACTTATAACTGGGTGGAGCGCGATAATCTCAAGAGCGCGTTCAGCGCGGCGTTCCTCACCCTCGTAAGCGAAAAACACCTTAGCGGCGAGGCGCGCGATCTCGTGACGGATATGCTTTCCGGCGTAGCCGACAGCGTTATCAATCAGCCGCAGAACGATTCGCTGTTCTATAAATATAACGGCAAAGAATATGCTTCGCCCTGCATGTTCGTCATGGGCATAATGTGCTACATCGACGAAAACGCTTTCACGATTTCCGAAGAAGCGAAAATGCAGAAGCTCGTGATGAATTTCCTCGACGAGAACGGTAAGCCGATAGGCGACATGGAAGCGGTCGAGAGCATAGTAGGTCTGTTCCTCAAATTGCCCGGAATAACGTTCACCAATCCCGCGTTGTTTATATCCAGCGATTATTCGAACGGAAGAGAACCCGATATCAAGCCGGGCGATCCCGTTCCGAACGATCAGGCTCTTTACGACAGGCTCACTTCCGGCTCCGGCGGCGAAACCGAATGAACCGTTCGAAATAATTAAGTATTTATGCCGCAGGCTATTGACATTATCGCGCATAAGGCGCGATAATGTTTTATACGGACATTTCCGTTTCATATCGTTTGGAGGAATTTGTTATGGCTCAGCCTGCAACCCCGAAATGCCTTAAAGGTTGTTGTTTGACGATATTGATCATAGTACTGCTCGTAGTGGTGCTTATCGGCGTATCCGTGGCGGTAGTACTTAATATGACGCCCGATCAGCTCGGTATAGCGGATATATCGTTGGATTTCCTTGGCGGTAAGACGTTGCGCGATTACGGACTCGCGGACGTCAAACTCAAGGAAGCCGTAAAACTTTTCAAAGAAATGATGAATCCCGACGAGGATAAGATAGTCCTCAACCGCTTCGACGAGTCGGTCGATAAACCCGCCGCGCAGAGCAACGCCGCCAACAGCAGTATCCTCAAAGAGGACGGGAGTTACGATTTTTCGTCGGTCGTAAGCGAAAAGGCGGTTTACGACAAAGTTTATCTCAAACGTTATCTCGATACCACTTTGGCGTATATGTTCGATTCGATGATATCTTCCGCGGAAACGAGTGTCGAAGCGGAAGGCGATCCCGATTCCACGGGCGTCAAGTTCCTTCGCGACATAAACGCGAACGTCAACGAAGTGACGATAAGCGCAAGCGGCGACGGGTATACTCTGCGTATAGTGGCGAGCATTTCGCTCAAGCCTTTGCAGGACGAACTTAAAAACGCTTTGGCGAATGCGAAGATCCCGCAGTCTCTTATCAAGATCCCCGACAGGATATACATAGTGAGTTACGCGACGATCTCCGCGGACGACGAGGGCAAGCTCGTGGCGGTTTCGCAGGACATCCGCATCAACGACGTCGAGAACGTCGTTGCCGACGCGATATTCGCGGCTCTTGCCGACAGCGCGTCTGACGCGGCGGGCGATAACGCCGGCGCGATCGAAACAAGCGATAAAAACGCCATAAACGGCGAGATACTGAAAGCCTTCACGACGGTCATCAATAATCTCGGCAGAATAGGCACCGCATCCGTACAGAACGGCGACGAAGTGGCGGCGGGTAGCGAACGTTACGGCAACGAGGGGCTCGGAGATCACTTCCTTACCGTGATAACCTACACGGCGGACGACGTAGCGCAAGCGGTGTAAGCGTATGATAGCGGTCATCGTCGCGATGGAGAAAGAGAGGATATACATAACTTCCGAGCTCGAAAATTGCGTATGCGAAGAATATGCGGGCATAAAATTTTTTACCGGAAGTTATCGCGGGACCGACGTGGTGACCGCGGAAGCGGGAATAGGTAAAGTCGCCGCGGCGTATACGACCGCAGTTACCCTGATGCGATACTCTCCCGAAGCCGTCATAAATACAGGAATAGCCGGCGGGCTCGGAATATTGTCGCGGGGCGACGTCGTCGCGGTGAGCGAAGCGTGGCAACACGACTTCGATCTCACGGCTTTCGGCGAAGCCGCGGGTAAATATTGCGGCAAGACCGACGTCGCTCTCACGACCGCCGTTCTGAACGCCGTAAACGGGGCGAGAACGGGCGTGATAGCGACGGGCGACTCTTTTATCGCGGACTCCGTGAAAGCGCGCCGTATAGCGGAAACTTTCGGCGCAGTGCTGTGCGATATGGAATGCGCCGCGATAGCCCAGGTCTGCTTATCCGCGGGCGTGCCTTTCGCCGCGATCAAGGTAGTCAGCGACGGCGCGGAAGACGGCGCCGAGATCGGTTACGAAGAATTCGCGGATAAGGCTTGCAGAATAAACGCGCGCGCCGCGCTCGACGCGATCGCCGCGACGCGCGGTATATAAAATACCGCGATAAGGATTTTCTCGCGGACGGCTTCACGCCGTCCGTTTTTTTTGCGGTAACGCGCCGCGCGATTTCTGAATAAAATGTCCCGTTCGGAGGAGTTATGAAATATTTCGGAACAGACGGCATAAGAGGCAACGAAAACACGTTCACGGTCGATTTTCTGGAGAAAATAGCCTGGGCTGTCGTGGCAAGATACGGCAGGATCTCCGTTGTGATCGGCAGAGATACGAGAAGAAGCGGGGAGAGAATAGCGAATACGCTCGCCGCCGCATGGAGTTCGTGCGGCTTGAGAGTGATAGACGCGGGCATGATCCCCACGCCGGTGCTCGCATATCTCACGCGCTCTTACGGCGCGGGGATAGGGGTGATGA
>JADINF010000032.1 GCA_017694145.1 Candidatus Stercoripulliclostridium pullicola | reverse complement strand
GGCTTATGCCGCCGTGAGAATGCCCGCGACTTACGGCGCGGTACGCGCCGCGGCGTCGCTCATGCGTAAAAACTACGAGGGAGAATTCGAGGACATGCTCGACGCGGGAGCAGGTACGGGAACGGCGTATCTTGCCGTGCGCGAAGCGCTCGGGGTAAGCCGCGCCACGCTTGTCGAGCGAGAAGAAGCCATGCTCAAACTTGCCCGTAAATTCTGCAAGGCGGGAGGCGCGGAAGCGGAATTCGTAAGCGCCGATCTTGCCTCTTTCGAGCCTCGAAGAAAATACGATCTCGTTACGGCGTCGTATGTTTTCAACGAAATGAGCGAAAGGGAGCGTAACGCCGCGCTCGATAAATTGTTTGCCGCTACAGGCAAGGTACTGCTCATCGTGGAGCCGGGTACGCCTTACCATTTCGAGCTCCAATGTAAAATAAGAAGCTATCTTCGGGCAAAAGGCGCAAAGCTGTTTTCTCCCTGCCCCGAGGGCGCGGTCTGCGGAATAGAAGAGGGAGACTGGTGCCATTTCTCGGTAAGGGTGCCGCGCGGAAAACTCCATAAATTCCTTAAAGGCGGCGACGCGCCCTACGAGGACGAAAAATTTACTTATTCCGCATTTTGCGTGGGAGAGGGGGGACGCGCCGCGCAGGCGCGCCTGTTGCGCCGTCCGACGATAGGAGAGGGCAGAACGGATTTGAGGCTTTGTACCGCCGAGGGTATAAAGGACGTAACGCTCAGGAAAAAGGACGGCGCCCTGTATAAAGCGTCAAGGAAGCTTTCCGCGGGCGACGAATTCGAAGTTATTGAATAATAAAATACCCGCCGATTGCGGCGGGTATTTTTTATTTTAATTTACCATTTATTATGCACTTTTTCGGCAAAGCCGAGGACGGAATCGAGTTCTATCGCCGTACCGTCGTCGAGTATGCACTTCCCGCTGAACCTGCCGAATACCTGGTGCGGTATCATGCAGAAAAGCTTGAGATCGAAGGGTTCGTATCTGTCTATTATCGGGACGAAATCAAGCTCCAGTCTTCCGTCGGACGAGGTGAATCGCCACGGCGCGAGATAGTCCGGTTTGTCTGTGCCGTCGCCGGGGATGAGGAAGGCGACGTCCTCCAGTTTATGAGCTTTTCCGTCGTAGAAAAGCATGTTTTCGCTCGCAGCCGAGGTGTCGCCGAAACCGTAGCCGATATTGAAACCGAATTTTACGCCGTCTTTGAGAGTCGTTTGCAGACTGCCCCAGTACCATGTGTTGTCGTAGGTCCATACTCCGCGCCCCCAGTCCAGAGTGCCGAGCGCGTTGTCGAGGGAATATATTTTATCTCCCAGCCTGAAAGAGCCTTTCGCCGTCATGCAGTTTATTTTCGCATTGTAATAGAAGTGCTTCGGCTTGCGGAAAGGGGTGGCGATGAACATACATTCTTCGGGTACGTCGGAAAGGGTAAAGTCGAAGTCGAGCTCCTCTCCCGCAGGTCCGAATCCGGGATATTTGCCGAAAACGTGTCTTACGTCGCCTTCGAGGATAATACAGGCCTCGACCTCTCCGTTCACCGCGATGACGTCGCCTTTATAAGGCGTGGACGGCATGTGAAGCTTGCCCATCGGGAAAAGCATTATAGAACTTTTGGTGATTTGCGAAGGAGTCTTGAAATCCATAAAAGTCGCGCTTATGGCTCCCACATATCCCATATCGGCAACCGTAATGCAAATTGCGTGTTCGTCGTTGCCTACATAGTAATAGTCCCATTCCTTAATGCGCGCCTTCTTGGCGCGTATGTCGTTACGGTCGTATTCGAGCATATAGCCGGTGGCGTATCCTTTCTGAAGGAGGTTGCCGTCGGGACCTAAAAGTTTGGATTTTTCTACTATACGGTTTTGCATAAGTTCTCCTTATTTGTTGAGTAGAGCGAAGTTCGCTTTATTTGATTTGTACAACGCCTTGAATACTTCGAAGTTGCGGTCGTATACCGCTTTGTATTCGGGGTTGGGAGTGAAGCGTTTTACGGCGGGGATATAGTCTTTGAGATTGTCGAGGGAGCTTATGATCCCCAGTCCCACCGCGACTACCGCGGCGGCGCCCACCGCGCCTACGTTCTGCGGGTTGGCGACCGTTTCGACGGGGCGCCCGATGATGTCGCTAAGAAGCTGAGAAGTGAAGTCCGACAGCGCGCCGCCGCCTACGAAACGCACCACTTCCGAGGTGCGCGCTTTGCGCGATTCCGCTTCGAGCATCCAGCGTTTATGGAAGCATACGCCTTCGAGCACCGCGCGGATAAGTTCGGTCTTGCCCGTTTCGAGGCTGATGTTGAAGAACATTCCGCGGCTCATGGGATCTTCGAAGGGACAGCGGTTACCGTGCAACCACGGCGTGAATATCACGCCGCCGGAGCCCGCCTGCGCCGTCCTTGCCACGTCCGTCATATAGTCGTACAGCGACGTATATTTGCGCTCCATATCCTCGGTGATATGTTTCTTTTCGAGATAAATGCCTATTTCGTCGAGCGCGAGGTGGTTTTTGACCCATTCAAGACATTTTCCCGAAGTTTCCATTTCCGCAAAATAGGTGAATTTACCCGGTTGCGCGCCCACTATGGAAGCTATCATCGCGCTTGTGTCGACCATCGATTTGTCCACGACCGTACCTATCCAGCCGGAAGTGCCCGAATAGATGTGCGTGTCGCCGAGAGCAGTGCTTCCCGCGCCCACTCCGATAAGGCTCGCGTCGCCGCCGCCGCCGAATACCTTTGTGCCTTCTTTGAGACCCAATTCTTTCGCCGCCTTGGCGGTGAGACCGCCCACGCAATCCGTGGAGGAGATTATTTCGGGAAGATGGGCGGGATTTACTCCTAGCATCTTGCATATCGGAATGCTCCATTTCCTCGTGCGTATGTCGAGCATAAGCGTGCCGAACGCGGAGTCCTCCGTCACGCACAGCCGCGAAGTACATTTCCCGATAAGGAAGTCTTTGACGTCCAGCCATTTATGCACTTTTGCGAAAACTTCGGGTTCATGCGCTTCCACCCATTTGTATTTCCACACGGGGTCTTTAACGCTCGCGGACACCGCGCCCGTATAATACAACGACTTCAGAAGCTTAAAGATATTCGCGCCCGCTATCTGCAGTCCGTAAGCCATACCTTTCTTGATCTCCTCGCGTGCGCGCTGGTCCATATAGCTCATCGCGCGCCTTACGGGTTCGCCGTCCTTGTCCACGAGCACCAGCCCCTGCATCTGGGAGCAGAAAGAGATACCGAGGATATCTTCGGGTTTAACGTGAGATTTGTCGAAAATGCGCTTCGTGGTCACGCACATCGCGTTCCACCATTCGGCGGGATCCTGTTCCGCTCCGCCGCCGCCCACGACGTATAAATTGTAGCCTTCGGTAGAAGATGCTTTGAGTTCGATGGTGTCTTTGATATCGAAAAGGCAGGTTTTGATACCGGTGGTACCGACGTCGTAAGTGATGATGTAATTTGACATTTGTTTCCTCCGCGCGGCGGGCGTTTGCCGCAATAAATTGTTGCTTTATACCGATATTATACAACCCTGTACGTAGTTTGTCCAGTCTTAATTACGCGCGGAAGCGCGTATGCGTATGAGTTGCGCGCGAGCGCGCGGTATGTTATAATAGCGTTACCGAAAGTCGCGGAGCTTAATGCTTCGCGGAGGTAGATAATGCGCGTTGAAGGTTTCAGACCGTATTTCGCTCCGGACGCGGAGATATTGATACTCGGAAGTTTTCCGAGCGTTAAGTCGCGCGAAACGAGTTTTTATTACGGACATCCGCGCAACAGATTCTGGAAGGTACTCGCGGATTTCTACGGCGAGAGCGCGCCGACGGGCGTTGAGGAGCGCAAGGCGTTCGTCAAAGCGCACGGTATAGCGTTATGGGACATAGTGGTTTCCTGCGAGATATCGGGTAGCGCGGACGCCACGATACGCGATTACGCCGTGGCGGACTTAAAAGAAGTGCTCGACGCTGCTCCGATAAAAAAGATACTCGTCAACGGCTCTACTGCAATGAAAATATTTTCGAAAAATTATGCGGAGCTTTTGCCGATGACGACGGCGCTTCCGTCCACGAGCCCCGCGAACGCGCGCTTCGACGTAAGCGCGTGGGAAAACGCGCTCCGTATCTGAAAGGCGGTGTATTATATGGAAAAAAGTAAATCCGAAATACTCGATATAAGCGATTACGCGGCGGTAGCCGAAGCCGAGATGCGGGAGGTATTCTCCGCTACGATGAGAAAGCTTATGGCGTCCGATCCTGCGGTCGTGACGATAGACTCCGACCTTGCCAAAGCCGTTTACACAGACAGACTGCGCCTTATCTATCCCGAGCGCGCCCTCGACGTGGGGATAGCCGAACAGAATATGATCTCGATAGCGGCGGGACTCGCGTCCTACGGCTTCAGACCCTTTGCGATAAGCTTTGCGCCTTTTGCGGTAAGGAGCGTTTGCGACCAGATAGTCATGAATCTCGCATTCACCGGAGCGAACGTCAAAATAGTTGGGGCGGATCCCGGAATAACCGCCGAACACAACGGCGCCACGCACATGACTTTCGAGGACGTTTCGATATTGAGAGCGGTACCGGGGATAGTGATCTACGAGCCCTCGGATACGGTGGAACTCAAGGCGGCGTTGCCCGTGATAAAAGATTTCCACGGCGTGGTATATATTCGTATGATGAGGAAAAAGGCTCCCGTAATTCATTCTTCGGGATATGAATTCGACTTATTCAAAGCGGACAAACTTACCGACGGCGAGGACGTAACGATAGTTGCGAGCGGCGTCGAGGTAAGCGAAGCGCTCGAAGCGGGAAGACTGCTTAAGGCGGAAGGGATAAGCGCGGAAGTTATTTCGGCGCATACGCTCAAGCCTTTCGATACGGAAACTTTACTTACTTCGGTACTTAAGACCGGTTGCGCGGTGACTGCCGAAAACCACAATATTCACGGCGGGTTATATTCGATAGTTACGGAAACTCTCGCGGGGAATTTTCCCGCGCCCGTCGTTCCGATAGGGGTGCGCGACCGCTTCGGGGCGCGAGGGACTTTGGGGGAGCTTAAAAAGCTTTTCGCGATGACGGCGGAGGATATCGCCCGCGCCGCGCGCGAAGCCGTAAGAATGAAAAAACGCCCGCTGTAAGCGAGCGCTTTTGATTTGATAAACAATTTTCAGTCGAATACCTTTGAAACCATTTTCATCAGTTCCGAAACTTTGAGATGTTGCGGGCAGGCGTGTTCGCACTTGCGGCAACCTATACAGTCTTTTGCCCGTCCGTGGGTCTTGATGAGGTTGCCGTAGTATTCCTTTTGCGTTGAGAACATATAACTGCGGAAGTTCTTTTCGGCGTTGTACAGCGCGAAATACTGCGGAATCGGAATGTGCTTCGGGCAGCCGTTCACGCAGTACGCGCATGCAGTGCAGGGTATCGCCGTATTTCCCGTCATCATATCCGCCACTCGGAATACTATGCGCTTTTCCTCCTCGTCGAGAGGACGAAAGTCCTTCATATAGGCTACGTTGTCGTCGAGTTGCGCTTCGCAGGACATGCCGCTCAAGACCATAAATACGTTGTCGAGGCTCGCCGCGAAGCGTATCGCCCACGAAGCCGCGCTCATGTCGGGAGCATAAGCCTTGAAAAGCTTTTCCGCTTCTTCCGGAACGCGCGCGAGATTGCCGCCTTTTACGGGCTCCATGACTATTACCGGCTTGCCGTGCGCCGTCGCCACTTCGTAGCACTTACGGGACTGTATCGTTTCGTGTTCCCAGTCGGCGTAATTTATCTGGAGCTGTACGAATTCGACTTCGGGGTGTGCGGTAAGTATTTCGCCTAAAAGCCGCGCCGAATCGTGATAGGAGAAACCTATCTTTTTGATATAGCCTTCTTCTTTTTTGCGCGCGATGAATTCGAATGCGTTGAGCGCCTCAGCCTTGCGGTAATTTTCTTCTCCGAGATTGTGGAGAAGATAGTAATCGAAGAATTCCACTCCGCAACGCTTGAGCTGACGGGCGAATACGCGCTCGAGTCCGCTTGCGGTGCGTACCATTGAGACCGGCATTTTGTCGGCTATGGTGAATTTGTCGCGCGGATAGCGTTCGACGACCGCCTTGCGGAGCGCGCCTTCGCTCAATCCGCCGTGGTACATATACGCGGTGTCGAAATAGGTAAATCCTTCCGAGATGAATTTATCCGCCATTTTGCGGACCTGTTTGTTATCGATCAGCAACGGGTTCCCGCCTATGATGGGAAGTCGCATAAAGCCGAATCCCAGTTTCTTTGCCTGAGCCATGACGTTTTCTCCTTATTGGGCGACTATAAGCCGAAAGGGGATATAGCCGCTTACGAGCGCGAAGCCGCTTCCACGGCGCGCACGATGACGGGTATCAGTATCAACTGAAGAAGTATACCGGGGATACCGGGAACTACCGCCGTCCAGACGTCGGCAATTCCCGCGTTCGCGCCGAAGCCTGCTACGGCTATAGCCGTGACGAAAGTACGGAGAAGTCTGCCCGCTACGAGCGTGAAAGCGACTTTCAGCGCGGGGTGAACGTCTTTGGAAGCGATAAGCCCAGCGGCGAAGCCGTAGCCCGCAAGCTCCGCTACCATGAAGGGCAATACCGCGACAGAGGGCATTCCGGTGAGCAAATAGCTTACGACGGGGCTTAAGGCGCCCGCAACGAGTCCCGCACAGGGACCCGCGAAAAGTCCCAAAGCGATTATCGCAAAGTGCATCGGCAGGAGTATCGAGCCGATAGCGTTCCCCGTGCCGGTGGCGTAGCCCATTAGGTGCGCCGCCTGCGGGAGCGCGACAGCCGCCGCAAGGGCTAAAAGGGAAGCCATAACTTTAGCTTTCAGGGATTTTGCCACGGGGGCGGAATAAGAGCCGATAAACATAGATCACTCCTTGATAAGCGAATATAAAATACTTTAATATTATATCTTAATACGCGCTTGTCGTCAATATGCGAAAGGCGGCAAAAATCCTTGCAAAGGAATAAAAAGTGTTATATAATCAAATAGCGCCGAAAGGTGCGCGAGCGCGACTCGCTTCCGTAGTTAAATGGATATAACAAACCCCTCCTAAGGGT